>NZ_DEYR01000099.1:0-35523 GCF_002364635.1 Pseudomonas sp. UBA3153 | reverse complement strand
CAGCATGTCGAACAGTTGCAGGCCCTGGAAGCCGTCGCCCATGAACATCGAGGCAAGCAGGCCGCCGGCGGCGATACCGGCCAGCGGGCCGAGCCAGCGCGAGGCGCCACTGGCGGCGCCCGCCTGGCGGCCGGGTGCGGCAGCGGCGGCGTTGTTCTGCGCCGGTTGCTGCATCTGACGGCTCTGGTGGCTCGGCGCGCTGCCGAAGGATTTGCCGCCACCGAAGCGCTTGGCGGCATTCACGTCGAGACTCAGGGTCAGGGCGACGCAGAAGGCCAGGGCAAGGCTGAGAAAACGTTGCATGTGGGTATCCCATTCATTGATCTACGCGCGCCATCTTGAACAGGCGGGCCTGACAAGACCAGCCGCAGAGTGTTTCGGGCTTTTGCCTGGCCCGCGGCGAAGGCTCTGGCGCGCACCTCGAGGCACTCCGATACGCAGCGTCAGCACGCCGCAGGTCGGGGTCTGCTTCACTGCCATACAGCATTCGCGGCGAATGCCGATAACCCCTATCCATCCGGCCCGGTTCGGCCGTACCCGAGGAGTTGGCGATGCGACTGATGCTGAAGACCAAAGTGCTGATACTGGCGCTGCTACCGGTGATCCTGCTGGCCATCGTGCTGAGCTTGGCTACGGCGAAGATCCTGCTGAGCTTCGCCAACGATGAAGTGAACAGCATGCGCGAGCGGCTGATGGAAGAAAGCCGCGGCGAGCTGCAGCACTACATGCAGATCGCCCTGGGCAGCGTGCAGAGCCTGTACGACGCCTCCGCCGCCGGCGACATGGAGGCCCGCGCGCAGGGCATCGCGATCCTGTCGAAGATCAAGTACGGCAAGGACAGCTACTTCTTCGGCTACGACTCGGACATGGTCCGCCTGTTTCGCGGCGACAGCCCGGTCGACGTCGGCAAGAGCCTGAAGGGCCGCAAGGACCCCAACGGGGTGCTGGTCAACGACGAGCTGGTCAACGTGGCGAAGAACGGCAGCAACTACGTGCAGTACGCCACCGCGCTGCCGGGCAACGAGAGCGTCAACGTGCCCAAGCTCGCCTACAGCTACTACCTGCCGAAGTGGGATATGGCGCTGGGCACGGCGGTCAACCTGGACCGCATCGAAGGGCAGCTGAGCGAGGTGCGCGCCGGCATCGACGAACGCATCCGCAGCATCGTGACCAGCATCGCGGTGATCGCCGTGGTGCTGCTGATCCTCTGCGGCATCGCCGGCGTGACCCTCGGCAACACCTTCCTGAAGCCGCTCAAGCAGATGAAGAACAACCTCGACGACATCGCCGCGGGCGAGGGCGACCTGACCCGTCGCCTGCCGGTGAGCGGCGACGACGAGCTCGGCCAGCTGGCCGCCTCGTTCAACCGCTTCGTCGAGAAGATCCACGGCCTGGTCCGGCAGATCGCCGACATGACCGGGCAGCTAAACGGCCTGGTCGGCGAGGTCGCTTCCCAGGTTCACCGGGGCGAGCAGGCGATGGACCGGCAGCGCCAGGAGACCGATCAGGTCGCCACGGCGATCAACGAGATGTCCGCCGCCGCCCAGGAAGTGGCGCACAGCGCGCAAGGCGCCGCCGAGGCCGCACGCAAGACCGACGACGAGGGGCAGTCGGCCAAGCGTGTGGTGGACGACAGCGTGGCCAGCATCCATGCACTGGTCGGCGACATCCGCAGCAGCGGGGTGTCGCTGGACAGCCTGCAGCAGGACGTACAGTCGATCGTCAGCGTGCTGGCGGTGATCCGCTCGATCGCCGAGCAGACCAACCTGCTCGCGCTCAACGCGGCGATCGAAGCGGCCCGCGCCGGTGAGGCCGGGCGCGGGTTCGCGGTGGTCGCCGATGAAGTACGCGCGCTGGCCAGCCGCACGCAGCAGAGCACCCAGGAAATCCAGGCGATGATCGATCGCCTGCAACACGGCACGCAGATCGCGGTGAGCGCCATGCGCCGTTCCAGCGAGGCCGGCGAGGCGAGCAGCACCCAGGCCAACCAGGCGGGCGCTTCGCTGGACACCATCGCCGGGCTGATCGGCACCATCAACGCGATGAACGCGCAGATCGCCAGCGCCGCCGAGGAACAGACCGCGGTGGCCGAGGAGATCAACCGCAGCGTGCACCAGATCGCCGTGGCGGTGGAAACAGTCGCCGATGAAACCCGGCAGAGCGCGCAGACCGCGCGCAGCCTCTCGCAGTTGGGCGAGCGGCTCGGTGCGCTGGTGCGTCAGTTCAGGATCTGAGAGCGAGAAGGCGGCCATCCGGGAGACGCGAAACGCGGCTCCTGGATGGCTACGTCAGAGCGGCTGCAGCTTGGCGTAGCCGAGCATCAGCCACTTGCTGCCTTCGCCGTCGAAGTTCACCTGCACCCGGGCCTGGGCGCCGGAGCCTTCGAAGTTGAGTATCACGCCCTCGCCGAACAGCGCGTGCTGGACGCGCTGGCCGAGGTTGAAGCCGGTGTCCGGCACCTGGGCGCCTTCGAACATCGAGGCGCCGCCGCGTGCCTGCTGCCCGTAAGGGCGGCTGACGCTGCCGGAGAGGCGCACTTCCTGGAGCAGCGCCGGGGGAATCTCGCGGACGAAGCGCGAGACCTTGTTGTAGGTCTCGCTGCCGTAGAGCCGGCGGGTTTCCGCGTAGGTCACCACCAGCTGGCGCATGGCCCGGGTGATGCCGACATAGGCCAGGCGGCGTTCTTCCTCCAGGCGGCCGGGCTCCTCCAGACTCATCTTGTGCGGGAACAGGCCTTCTTCCATGCCCACCAGGAACACCAGCGGGAACTCCAGGCCCTTGGCGCTGTGCAGCGTCATCAACTGCACGCTGTCCTCGTGGTCGCCGGCCTGCTGCTCGCCGGCCTCCAGCGAGGCGTGGTCGAGGAAGGCCGCCAGCGGCGTCTGTTCCTCGTCGCCTTCCTCGCCTTCGTAGTTGTCGAAGGCCCGTGCGGCGGAGACCAGTTCCTCGAGGTTTTCCACCCGTGCCTGGCCCTTCTCGCCTTTCTCGTCGCGGTGGTAGGCCAGCAGCCCGGACTGCTCGATGACCAGTTGCGCCATCGCATGCAGCGGCAGACCCTCGACCTTCAGCGCCAGCGTGTCGACCAGCTCGACGAAGGCGTTCAGCGCGCTGGCGCCGCGGCCGCCGATGACCTTGGTGCCGACCGCCTGGTGCAGCGCGGCCCACATCGACAGGTCCTGGGCGCGGGCGAATTCGCGCAGCGTCTCGACGGTCTTCTCGCCGATGCCGCGTGCCGGTACGTTGATCACCCGCTCCAGCGCGGCGTCGTTGCCGCGCTGGTGGATCAGGCGCAGATAGGCCATCGCGTTCTTGATCTCGGCGCGCTCGAAGAAGCGCTGGCCGCCATAGATGCGGTAGGGAATCCGTTCGCGCAGCAGCGCTTCCTCGAGCACCCGCGACTGGGCGTTGGAGCGGTAGAGGATGGCGATCTCGCTGCGCAGCGCGCCGTCGCGTACCGCGCGTTCGATGTTCTCGACCACGTAGCGCGCTTCGTCGTGCTCGTTGAAGGCGGCGTAGAGGCCGATCGGCTCGCCGTCGCCGCCCTCGGTCCAGAGCTCCTTGCCCAGGCGACCCTGGTTGTTGGCGATCAGCGCGTTGGCGGCCTTGAGGATGCTCGCGGTGGACCGGTAGTTCTGTTCCAGGCGGATGGTCTGGGCGTCGGCGAAGTCGTCGCAGAACTGCTGGATGTTCTCGATCTTGGCACCGCGCCAGCCGTAGATCGATTGGTCGTCGTCGCCCACCACCATCAGGCTGTCGCCGCCCTGGGCGAGGATCTTAAGCCAGGCGTACTGCACCGAGTTGGTGTCCTGGAATTCGTCCACCAGGATGTGGCGGAAGCGCCGGCGGTAGTGGTCGAGGATGCCGCCCCTGTTGTCGCGCCAGAGGTCGAGGGCGCGCAGCAGCAGCTCGGAGAAGTCGATCACGCCCGCGCGCGCGCAGGCCGCTTCGTAGGCTTCGTAGATCTTGCGCATGGTGGCGAGGAACAGGTCGCCGCCGGCCTGGATGTTCTGCGGGCGCAGGCCTTCGTCCTTCTGCCCGTTGATGAACCACTGCGCCTGACGCGCCGGCCAGCGCTGTTCGTCCAGGCCCAGCTCGCGGATCACCCGCTTGACCAGGCGCTGCTGGTCATCGGAATCGAGGATCTGGAAGTTCTGGTTCAGCCCGGCTTCCTGCCAGTGCGCGCGCAGCAGGCGGTGCGCCAGGCCGTGAAAGGTGCCGACCCACATGCCGGCCGGGTTGATCCCCAGCAACTGTTCGATGCGATGGCGCATCTCGGCGGCGGCCTTGTTGGTGAACGTCACCGACAGCAGCGAATGCGGCGAGGCACCGATCACTTGGATCAGCCAGGCGATGCGGTGCACCAGCACGCGGGTCTTGCCCGAGCCGGCGCCGGCCAGCACCAGTTGGCGGCCGATGGGCGCGGCAACCGCCTGGCGCTGGGCATCGTTGAGGGAGTTGAGCAGGAGGGAGAGATCGTCGTTAGGCATCGCGGCATTCTAGGGGGCGGCGTCAGGCCGGGCAAACCGGCGTGCCCGGCGGAACGGCGATGCCTGACTGCTCGGTCGTCCTAAAAGCTGTTGGGCCTGGCCTCGTGCTCACGTTATGCTCCGGCGTCTTTTTAGGCTCAGACCACTACAAGAACCGCCTATGAGTGCCGCCACCCGGACGATCCGCCTGCCTGCCGAAGGCCGGGCCATCGGTCAGCAGTTCGCGACCCAGATCGCCATCGAGCGCACGCGCCTGCTGTACCAGGGCTCGCGGTTGCCGACGCTGTTCATGCTGCTCACCGGTCTGGCCTGCGCCTATCTGCTGTGGAGCCCGCAGGAAAGCCTGTGGCTGGCGGTGTGGCTGGTCTGGCTGGTGCTGCTGGCAGTGGTGCGGCTGGTCCAGGTGACGGCCTTCGATGCCGCCCCGGAACAGCGCCGGGCCGAGCCGCGCTGGTATCGCGCGTTTCTGCTGGGCGCCGCGGCTTCCGGTCTGGCGCTGGCGTTCCCGGTGATCATGCTGGTGCCCGCCGAGGACTTCACCCGCCAGGCGCTGGTTTACGGGCTGATCGCCGCGGCGATCCTTTCCGCCGGCGTGGCCTACGCGGTCAGTCTGCCGGCGCTGCTCACCTTCGCCTTGCCCTGCTTGCTGCCGACCGTGACCTACCTGCTGCTCAGCGACGCGCCCGCGCAACGTGCCTGCGGGGTGCTGGCGGCCATTCTCGGCGTGGCGCTGCTGCTGATGGCCTGGCAGATCAACCGGCTGCTCTGGTGCAGCCTGCTGCAGGGTTTCCAGAACCAGGCGCTGCTGGCGACGCTGGAGCAGTCCAAGCGCCAGACCGACGTGCTGAATGGCCGGCTGGGGCGCGAGGTCGAGCAGCGGCGGCGCGCCGAGCGCCGGCTCAGCGACGCCCATGACGACCTCGAACGGCGCGTCGCCGAGCGCACCCGCGAGCTGGACGAAGCGACCCGCGCGCTGAGCAGCAGCCAGGAGCGCCTGACCCTGGCGCTGGAAGCCAGCGAGCTGGGCCTGTGGGACTGGAACCTGGTCAGCGACGAAGTGCATCACTCGCAGCTGCGGGAAATCTTCGGCGTCGAGGAGGACACCGCGCCCGGCATGCTCCGCTACCTACGCACGCAGCTGCATCCCGAGGACCTGCCGGAGCTGCGCCAGGCGCTGATCGCGCACCTCAAGGGGCTCACCGAGCTGTACGTCGCCGAGTACCGCATGCGCCACGTCGACGGCCACTGGCTGTGGGTCGAGGATCGTGGCCGGGCCGTGGAGCGCGACACGAGCGGGCGGGTGACGCGGATGCTCGGCACGCGCCGCGACATCAGCGTGCGCAAGATCCGCGAGACCGATCAACTGCTGGCCGCCACGGTGTTCGAGGCGGCCAGCGAAGGCATCGTCATTCTCGATCCGGGATACCGGGTGCTGGCGGTCAACGGTGCCTTCAGCCAGGTCACCGGCTATCAGCGCGACGAGGTGCTCGGGCGGCGCGTGGCGGCGCTTTCCAGCAGCCGCGATTCGCAGCGCCAGTACCAGCAGATCGACGCCGAGTTGCGCGAGCACGGGCGCTGGCAGGGCGAACTGGTCGAAACCCGCAAGAGTGGCGAACTCTATCCGCAATGGCTGCAGCTCAACGTGGTCCGCGACGCGCGTGGCACGCTGCGCCACATCGTCGGTTTCTTCGCCGACCTCAGCGCGCGGCGTCATGCCGAAGAGCGCCTGCGCTACCTATCGAACTACGACGAACTGACCGGGCTGGCCAACCGCACGCTGTTCCGCGAGCGCCTGCACGAGGCCAGCCAGCGCGCTCGCCAGGGCGGCCGCAGCCTGGCCCTGCTGCACATCGATCTGGATCGCTTCAAGCTGCTCAACGACAGCCTCGGCCACGAAGTCGCCGACCAGGTGTTGCGGCAGATGGCCCGGCGCCTGGCCCAGGCGGTGCCGGAAGCGGACACCCTGGCGCGGATTTCCGGTGACGAGTTTGCCGTGCTGCTGGACTCCTACGGCAGCCTCTCGGCGCTCGCGCGCAGCGCCGAACGGCTGCTCGGCAAGCTGCGCAAGCCAATGGATGTCGGCGGCCAGGAACTGGTGATCAGCGCCTCGGTGGGGATCAGCCTGCTGCCGGACAACGCGCGGGAAATCTCCGCCCTGATCAGCCAGGCGAACACCGCCATGCAGCAGGCCAAGCGCCTGGGCGGCAACGGCTTCCAGTTCTTCACCGACAGCCTGCAGGCCTCTACGCTGCAGCGGCTGCAGCTGGAGAACCAGTTGCGCAAGGCGATCGACGACGGCCAGCTGGATGTCTTCTATCAGCCCAAGCTGCGCCTCGCCGACGACAGCCTGAGCGCGGCCGAGGCGCTGGTGCGCTGGCATCACCCGGAGCAGGGCCTGCTGGCGCCGGGGGCGTTCATCGGGCTGGCCGAGGAAACCGGGCTGATCGGCGTGATCGGGGAGTTCGTCCTGCGCCGGGCCTGCGCCGATGCCTGCGCCTGGCGTGCCCGGGACATGGACATCCGCGTCTCGGTGAACATCTCGGTGCATCAGGTGCGCCTGGGCAATCTCACCAGCCTGGTGCGCCAGGTGCTGGACGACAGCGGCCTGCCGGCGCACCTGCTGGAACTGGAACTGACCGAGAGCCAGATGCTCGACAATGTCGAGACCATCGCGCGCAGCTTCCAGCAGTTGCGCGCGCTCGGCGTGAAGCTGGCGATCGACGACTTCGGCACCGGCTTCTCATCCCTGAGCTACCTCAAGCGCTTCCCGGTGGACGTGCTGAAGATCGACCAGAGCTTCATCCGAGACCTGTCCGCCAGCGCCGAGGACGCCGCGATCACCCGCGCGATCATCGCCATGGCCCACAGCCTGGAGCTGGAAGTGGTGGCCGAGGGCGTCGAGGAACAGGCGCAGCTGGATTTCCTCAAGGCCCACGGCTGCGACGAGATTCAGGGCTACCTGATCGCCCGGCCGCTGGCGGTGGACGCCTTCGTCGCGCTGCTGGAAGAACAGCGCCGCGACTGATCGCTCAGTGCTCCAGCTGGCGCATCAACAGCCCCAGTTCCGGCTGCACGTCTTCGGGCAGCGGCAGGTAGAGCACATGGCCGTCGCCCGGCGCCACCTCGACGCGCTGGCCAGCGGCAGTCTGCAGCGCGTCGAGGCGGAAGTGCAGGTTGCCCTGCGGGGTCATCAGCTCCAGCTGGTCGCCGAGGGCGAAGCGGTTCTTCACCTTCACCTCAGCCAGGCCGTGACGACGCTCGCCGGTCAGCTCGCCGACGAACTGCTGGCGTTCGGACAGCGAACTGCCGCGCAGGTAGTTTTGGTATTCGTCGTGCACGTGGCGGCGCAGGAAACCTTCGGTGTAGCCGCGGTGGGCGAGGGATTCGAGATTGCCGAGCAGCGACGCATCGAACGGCTTGCCGGCCACCGCATCGTCGATGGCCCGGCGATAGACCTGGGCAGTACGCGCCACGTAGAAGTGCGACTTGGTGCGGCCCTCGATCTTCAGCGAATGCACGCCCATCGCCACCAGCCGCTCGACGTGCTGCACGGCGCGCAGGTCCTTGGAGTTCATGATGTAGGTGCCGTGCTCGTCCTCGAAGGCGGACATCGGCTCGCCGGGACGGGTGCTCTCCTCGAGCAGGAACACCCGGTCGCTCGGCGCGCCCTGGCCGAGCGTGGGGTCGACCTGCTGCACGCCGGCGGCGACGATCTCGCCCAGCTCGTTCTCCTGCGCGGCGCTGGCCTTGTACTCCCAGCGGCAGGCGTTGGTGCAGGTGCCCTGGTTGGGGTCGCGATGGTTGAGATAGCCGGAGAGCAGGCAGCGCCCGGAATAGGCCATGCACAGGGCGCCGTGGACGAACACTTCCAGCTCCATGCCCGGCACGCGCTGGCGGATCTCGCCGATTTCCTCCAGCGACAGCTCGCGCGAGAGGATCGCCCGCGTCAGCCCCTGCTGGCGCCAGAATTCGACGCTCGCCCAGTTGACCGCGTTGGCTTGCACCGACAGGTGGATCGGCATCTGCGGGAAGTGTTCGCGGACCAGCATGATCAGGCCGGGATCGGACATGATCAGTGCGTCCGGGCCCATCTCGATCACCGGCTGCAGGTCGCGCAGGAAGGTCTTCAGCTTGGCGTTGTGCGGCGCGATGTTGACTACCACGTAGAACTGCTTGCCCTGCGCGTGCGCCTCGTCGATGCCCAGCGCCAGGTTGGCATGATCGAACTCGTTGTTGCGCACGCGCAGGCTGTAGCGCGGCTGGCCGGCGTACACCGCGTCGGCGCCGTAGGCGAAGGCGTAACGCATCGACTTGAGGGTGCCGGCGGGGGAAAGCAGCTCGGGGCGGAACGGCGAGGGGGTCATGGCGGGCGGATCGCAACCGGAAAAGGGTCGCGATTCTAGACGGCGCCCGCGGCCGCGGGGTTGACCTGGGTCTAGCTGCGGCGAATGAGCGCGGGCCGTGCCCGGCGGATGCTCAGCGACCTAGTCGCGTTCCAGCAGCCAGGCCTGGGCACCGGGGCGGTATTCGGGAATCTCGTCCGGCGCGGCATCGTTCAGCGCTTCGATAATCTTCAGCTGCTTGCCGTCGCGCTCGAACAGCCAGGAGCGACCCTTGTCGCCGAGCTGCAGCCAGAGGCTGTCGTGATCCCCGGCCATGGAGGCGCAATCGCCGGCCAGGCACAGGGCGTAACGATCCGCGCCGGGCAGTCCTTCGAGGCTCCCGTCCGGGTGGAACAGCACCAGCCCGCCTTCGCCCAGGCCCTCGCGGATGGTCCAGGTGCCGCCCAGGTAGGCGGTGTAGAGCGCGTGCTCGAAGCTGGCGCCGGTCGGTGTATCGGCGGCGGCCGCGACGGCGGGACGGGCGAAGCGCTGCTCCGGCCAGCTCTGGCTGGCCTGCTGCACCAGCTCGCCGTGGTCCAGGCTCAGACGCTCCTGGAAGTCGCCGGGAAACTCCACCCGCCACTGGCGCTCCTGCTCGTCCACCAGTCGCCCTTCGCCCAACTCGAAGCCGTTGCTGAAGGTGGCGCTGCGCTGTTGTGGATCGACCCGCCACTCCAGGTTCGGACCGAATGCCAGCAGCGACTCGCGCAGGCTGCTGCCTTGCGCGGCGGCATCGATCGCCGCCTGGTTGATCCAGATGCCGCTGGGGTCGCTGGGCGGGCTGGCGCAACCGGCCAGCAGGCTGCCGGCGAGTAACAGCAAGAGTGCATTACGCATGGGCGGTGGCTTCCCTCGGGCGGCGGGGCCAAGGCCCCGCGGCGGCGATCATTCGAGGACGAGGATGGCGTCCATTTCCACCTGCGCGCCACGCGGCAGCGCGGCGACGCCGATGGCGGCGCGGGCCGGGTAGGGCTGCTGGAAGTAACGGCCCATGACCTCGTTGACTGTGGCGAAATGCGCCAGGTCGGTGAGGAAGATGTTCAGCTTGACGATGTCCTTGAACGAACCGCCGGCGGCCTCGGCCACGGCCTTGAGGTTCTCGAACACCTGGACGGTCTGCGCCTCGAAGCCTTCCACCAGCTCCATGGTCGCCGGGTTCAGCGGGATCTGCCCGGACATGTAAAGCGTGTTGCCGGCCTTGATCGCCTGCGAGTAGGTGCCGATGGCGGCGGGGGCCTTGTCGCTGCTGATGACGGTCTTGCTCATGATGAACTCCTTCTGAGGGTGTTTACCGGAGCGCGCGGGCAGGCCGCGCCCTCGGTGGGAAAGGGGTCAGGCGCGGACGCGGGTGATGCGCACCACACCCATCAGGGTGCGCAGCTTGCGTATCACGCGGGCGAGGTGAACGCGGTCGTGCACGCTGATCACCAGCTGGACCACGCTGATGCGACCGTCGCGTTCGTCCATGCCGATCTTCTCGATGTTGCCGTCGGCGGCGTTGACGCTGCCGGCGAGCAGGGCGATCAGGCCGCGCTGGTGTTCCAGCTCGACGCGCAGCTCGACGTTGAATTCGCCGGTGACGTCCTTGGCCCAGGACAGCTGCACGCACTTCTCCGGGTTGTTGCGGATTTCGGCGATGTTCTTGCAGCTTTCCAGGTGCACGACCATGCCCTTGCCCGCGGACAGGTGGCCGACGATCGGGTCGCCGGGAATCGGCGTGCAGCACTTGGCATAGCTGAGCACCAGGCCTTCGGTGCCGCGGATCGCCAGCGGCCCCTCGGCGCTCTGCGGCTGCTCGCCCTCGCTGGCCAGCAGACGCCGTGCGACCACGTAGGCCATGCGGTTGCCCAGGCCGATATCCTCGAGCAGGTCCTCGAGCACCTCCATGCGGTACTCGGCAAGCACGCCGCGCACGCGTTCCGCGGCGATCTTTTCCAGATGGCTGTCGAAGCCGGCCAGCACCTTGTTCAGCAGGCGCTCGCCCAGGCTGATCGATTCCGAACGACGCTGCTGCTTGAGCGCATGGCGGATGTGCGTGCGCGCCTTGCCGGTGACCACGAAATTCAGCCAGGCAGGGTTCGGCCGCGCGCCGGGCGCACTGACGATCTCGACGGTCTCGCCACTTTCCAGCGGCTGCGAGAGCGGCGCCAGGCGCCGGTTGATGCGGCAGGCGATGCAGCTGTTGCCGACGTCGGTGTGCACCGCGTAGGCGAAGTCGACCGCGGTGGAACCCTTGGGCAGTTCCATGATGCGGCCCTTGGGCGTGAACACGTAGACCTCGTCCGGGAACAGGTCGATCTTCACGCTCTCGATGAATTCCAGCGAGTTGCCGGCGCGCTGCTGCATCTCCAGCACACCCTTGACCCATTGCCGGGCGCGGGCGTGGGTGCCCTTGGGCTGCTCGTCGTCGCTGGACTTGTACAGCCAGTGCGCGGCGATGCCGTTGTTGGCCATCTCTTCCATCTCGCGGGTGCGGATCTGGATCTCGATGGGCACGCCGTGCATGCCGAACAGCGTGGTGTGCAGCGACTGGTAGCCGTTGGCCTTAGGAATCGCGATGTAGTCCTTGAAGCGCCCCGGCAGTGGCTTGTACAGGCTATGCACCGCGCCGAGCACGCGGTAGCAGGTGTCGACCTTGTCGACGATGATGCGGAAGGCGTAGACGTCCATGATCTCGTTGAACGCCTTATGCTTGCCGCGCATCTTCTGATAGATGCTGTAGAGGTGCTTCTCGCGGCCGACCACTTCGCCTTCCAGCTCGTCGCGCTGCAGGCAATGGGTCAGCGATTCCTCGATCTTGTTGACGATTTCCTTGCGGTTGCCGCGAGCCTTCTTGACCGCCTTGGCGATCAGCCCGGAGCGCATCGGGTGCATCGCCTTGAAGCCGAGGTCCTCGAACTCCACGCGCATCGCATGCATGCCCAGGCGGTTGGCGATGGGCGCGTAGATTTCCAGGGTTTCCTTGGCGATGCGCCGGCGCTTCTCGCCGGACAGCACTTCCAGCGTGCGCATGTTGTGCAGGCGGTCGGCCAGCTTGACCAGGATCACGCGGATGTCGCGGGCCATGGCCATGGCCATCTTCTGGAAGTTTTCCGCCTGCGCTTCGGCCTTGGTCTCGAAGTTCATCTGGGTCAGCTTGCTGACCCCGTCGACCAGGTCCGCCACCGTCTCGCCGAACTGGGCGATCAACGCTTCCTTGGCGATGCCGGTGTCCTCGATGACGTCGTGCAGCATCGCGGCCATCAGGCTCTGATGGTCCATGTGCATGTCGGCGAGGATGTTGGCCACCGCGAGCGGATGGGTGACGTAGGCTTCGCCGCTGCGACGGCGTTGGCCATCGTGGGCTTGCTCGGCGTAGAAGTACGCGCGGCGGACCAGATTGACCTGGTCCGCGCCGAGGTAGGTCGAAAGTCGTTCGGCGAGGGTATCTATGCTAGCCAAGGCAGGGCTCCTGCCGGCTTCCAATCGCTACCCTGTGACTTCGACCGGGCATAGGCTTAAAGGGCCTCGTTGGCCTCTTCCTCGTAACTGGCGAAGAGCGGCTCGTCGTCGACGATCTCTTCCTGGGCGATCACGTCGTAATCAACCAGGCCTTCGGCGATTTCGCGCAGGGCGACGACGGTCGGCTTGTCGTTTTCCCAGGCTACCTTGGGCTCCTTGCCGCCGGTTGCCAGCTGACGGGAGCGCTTGGTGGCAAGCATGACCAGCTCGAAACGGTTATCCACGTGGTCCAGGCAGTCTTCAACGGTAACGCGAGCCATGGTGTTCCTCTGAATCTTGAAAAGTCTGGGAGCTGTGCCCGATCGGGCGAGCGGACTGGATAGTTTAAAAAATCACCAGCATTTAGGGAAGCGGTAAATCTGTTTCCGCCGCGCGCCAGGGTATACCTCAGGCGCTGCCCCTCACGCCAGCAATTGCCGCAGCAGCTCGCCGAAACGCAGTTGCTGCGCGCCCTGCTGCAACTGGTTGGCGCGGAAGATCGCCTTGAGGTCGTCCAGGGCGTGGGCGAAATCGTCGTTGATCACCAGGTAGTCATATTCGACGTAGTGGCTCATCTCGCTGACCGCCTCGCGCATGCGCCGCTCGATGATCTCCTCGCTGTCCTGGCCACGGTTGGTCAGGCGCTGGCGCAGCGCTTCCTGGGTCGGTGGCAGGATGAACACCGATTTCGCCTGCGGCATCAGCCGGCGCACCTGTTGCGCACCCTGCCAGTCGATTTCCAGGATCAGGTCGTAGCCTTCGGCGAGGGTACGTTCCAGCGCCCGTTGCGAGGTGCCGTAGAGATTGCCGAAGACCTCGGCATGCTCGAGGAAGTCGTTGTGCTCGAGCAGCTCGGCGAAATGCTGGCGGTCGACGAAGTGGTAGTTGACCCCGTCCACCTCGCCGGGGCGCATCGCCCGGGTGGTGTGCGAAACCGACACGCGCACCTGTGGCATGGCGTCGATCAGGGCTTTGACCAGGCTGGTCTTGCCCGCGCCTGAGGGCGCGGAAACGATGTACAAGGTGCCGCTGCTCATCTGTTCGATAACCTATTCGATGTTCTGCACTTGTTCGCGCATCTGCTCGATCAAGACCTTGAGGTTCACCGCGGCCTGGGTCGAACGCGGATCGAAGGCCTTGGAGCCCAGGGTATTGGCCTCGCGGTTGAGTTCCTGCATGAGGAAGTCCAGGCGCCGTCCCGCGGCGCCGCCGGCCTTGAGCACGCGGCGGACTTCGCCGATATGGGTGCTCAGGCGATCGAGTTCTTCGGCGACGTCGCTCTTCTGCGCGAGCAGCACCAGCTCCTGCTCGAGTCGCTGCGGGTCCAGCTCGGCGCGCATCTCGGCGAAGCGGTCGAGGATCTTCTGGCGCTGGCCCGCGAGCATCTGCGGAACCTGCTCGCGCAGCGCGGCGACTTCGCCGGAGATAGCGTCCAGGCGCTCGTTGAGCAGGCGCGCCAGTTCGGCGCCTTCGCGCCCGCGGCCGCTCCTGAGCTCGGCGAGGGCTTCGCCGAACAGCTCCAGCGCGGCGGCGTTCATGGCCTGCGGGTCGGCGGCGTCGGCCACCAGCACGCCGGGCCAGGCGAGCACTTCCAGCGGGTTCAGCGGCGCTGGCTTCTTGATCAGCGCGGCGACGCTTTCGGCCGCGGCGATCAGCTGCGCGGCGCGCTCGCGGTCGACCTGCAGTTCTTCGCCGCCGCCCACTTCGGCCAGGCGCAGGGTGCATTCGATCTTGCCGCGCGAAACGCCCTGGCGCAGGGCTTCGCGCACGGCGCCTTCGAGGTCGCGGAAGGCGTCCGGCAGGCGCAGGTGAGGTTCGAGATAACGATGATTGACCGAGCGCAGCTCCCAGCTCAGGGTGCCGTGGGCGCCGGCCCGCTCGACCCGCGCGAAGGCGGTCATGCTGTGCACCATGGGGAAAACCTCTCGGTGAAGACGGGAAAGACGGTACGAAAGGCGCAGGATTGTAGCGCAGTGCGTCGGTGGCTCCCAAACGGCGATGTCCTGCGGCGAACACGGCCCTTATACTGCGCGACAGTTTTCTGCCTAGGAATTACCCATGAAGCGTCCAAGTGGCCGCGCCGCCGACCAGCTGCGCCCGATCCGCATCACCCGCAACTACACCAAGCACGCCGAGGGTTCGGTGCTGGTGGAGTTCGGCGACACCAAGGTGATCTGTACGGTCAGCGTCGAATCGGGAGTGCCGCGCTTCCTCAAGGGCCAGGGCCAGGGTTGGCTCACCGCCGAGTACGGCATGCTGCCGCGCGCCACCGGCGACCGTAACCAGCGCGAAGCCGCGCGTGGCAAGCAGGGTGGTCGCACCCTGGAAATCCAGCGCCTGATCGGCCGTGCCCTGCGTGCCTCGCTGGACATGAGCAAGCTCGGCGAAAACACCCTGTACGTCGACTGCGACGTGATCCAGGCCGACGGCGGAACGCGCACCGCCTCGATCACCGGCTCGATGGTCGCCCTGATCGATGCCCTGAAAGTGCTGAAGAAGCGCGGCGGACTCAAGGGCGGCGACCCGCTCAAGCAGATGATCGCGGCGGTTTCCGTCGGCATTTATCAGGGCGAGCCGGTGCTCGATCTGGATTACCTGGAAGACTCGGCTGCCGAAACCGACCTGAATGTGGTCATGACCGACGCCGGCGGGTTCATCGAGGTGCAGGGCACCGCCGAAGGCGCGCCGTTCCAGCCGGAGGAACTGACCGCGATGCTGGCGCTGGCATCGACGGGCATGCAGCAGATTTTCGAGCTACAGCGCGTCGCGCTGGCCGACTGAATCGCCGCCTGGGGAGTTGCCGTGATGGACGAGTTCGACACCCTGACGCCGCCGGAAAACGCCCCGCTCAAGCCCAGCCAGCAGGCGCGGCAGTGGGCGATGCTCTGTCATCTGGCGGCGTTCGCGGGATTGGTCGTGCCTTTCGGCAACCTGCTCGGGCCATTGATCGTCTGGCAACTGAAAAAGGACATCGACCCGTTCGTCGACGCGCAGGGCAAGGAAGCGCTGAACTTCCAGATCAGCGTGGCCATCGCGGTGATGGTCTGCTTCATGTTGATGCTGCTGGTGATCGGCTTTCCGCTGCTGGCTCTGGTCAGCATCGGCGCGCTGGTGCTGAGCATCATCGGCGGCCTCAAGGCCAACGAGGGCGTGGCCTATCGTTATCCCTTCACCTGGCGGCTGGTGAAGTAAGCGCGCCGCGGCGACGGGCAGAACCCGTAGCCGCGTCGGCTCAGACGCTGAGCATCCAGTCGTAGTCGACGGTCAGCGGCGCATGCTGGGAGAAGCGCGGCTGGCGCGGCAGCTTGGCGCTGCGCACGAAACGGCGCAGGCCGGGCGTGAGCAGCTGATAGTCGAAGCGATAGCCCAGGTTGAGCATCTCGGCCTGTTCGCTGTCCGGCCACCAGCTGAACTGATCGCCTTCGCGGCTGACTTCGCGCAGGGCATCCACGTAGCCCATGGTGCCGACCACTTCATCCATCCACGCGCGCTCCGGCGCGAGGAAGCCCGTGACCTGCTGGCAGTCGCGCCAGTTCTTCACGTCGAGCTTCTGATGCGCCACGTACAGCGAGCCGCAGTAGATGTACTCCCGGCGCTTGCGGCGTTGCTTGTCGAGATAGTGGGCGAAATCGTCCATGAACTTGAATTTCTGGTTCAAGCTTTCGTCCCCGCCCTGGCCGGACGGCAGCAGCAGGGTCGCGATGCTGACCTTGTCGAAATCCGCCTGCAGATAGCGCCCGTAGCGGTCGGCCATTTCGAAGCCGAGGCCGCTGATCACCGCCTTGGGTTGCAGCCGCGAGTAGAGCGCCACACCACCCTGACTGGGTACTTCGGCATCGCAGGCATACAGGAAATAGCCATCCAGTTGGAAGGCTGGGTCGTCCAGTTCGAAGGCAGAGGCACGGGTGTCTTGCAGGCAGATCACGTCGGCATTCTGCGCTTGCAACCAACTGAGGAGTCCTCGTTCGGCTGCAGCCTGAATACCATTCACGTTCACACTGATGATCCGCATAATGGCCCCCAAAAACACGTGCATGTATGATACCCGAGCTCTCTACATTTAGCTAAATCCATGCCGCTTCAAGGATTTTTCATGCAGGACTACCAGCGCGACTTCATCCGATTCGCCATCGAACGCGGTGTTCTGCGCTTCGGCGAGTTCACCCTGAAGTCCGGCCGCACCAGCCCGTACTTCTTCAATGCCGGTCTTTTCAACAGTGGCATCGCGCTCTCCGAGCTGGGACGTTTCTATGCGGCTGCCGTGGTGCAGAGCGGGATTTCCTTCGATGTGCTGTTCGGTCCGGCCTACAAGGGCATTCCGCTCGCGGCGGCAACCGCCGTCGCCCTGGCCGAGCGCCATGGGCTCGATTTGCCCTGGTGCTTCAATCGCAAGGAAGCCAAGGACCACGGCGAAGGCGGCAGCCTGGTTGGCGCGCCGCTGGTCGGACGCGTGCTGATCGTCGACGACGTGATTACCGCCGGCACGGCGATTCGCGAAGTCATGCAGATCATCGACGGCCAGGGCGCGCAGGCCGCGGGTGTGCTGATCGCACTGAACCGCCAGGAGCGGGGGCGCGAGACGCTTTCGGCGATTCAGGAAGTCGAGCGCGATTTCAAAATGCCAGTAGTAAGTATTGTTTCCCTCGAACAAGTACTGGAATATCTCGCCGGTGATGCTGAACTGAAAAAATACCTGCCAGCTGTCGAAGCGTATCGCGCGCAATACGGCATCTGATCTTCACCCCTTGGGCGCTCTGAACATGGCTGAACCGGGCTCGTTCCGTTTTTGGATGCTGTTGCTGGCTCTGCCGATGCTCGCGCAGGCCGCCGAGAAGGGCGATCAACAACTCTATCGTTACGTCAACGACAAGGGCGTCACGGTCCTCGACCGCCAGGGTGTGCCTTCGCAGTACATCGGCAAGGGCTACGAGGTGCTCAACGAGAGCGGCCGGGTGATCCAGGTCGTGCCGCCGGCGCCCAGCCCGGAGGAGATGCAGCGCCGCCTCGCTGAGAAAGCCCGTGCCAGTTCGGATGCGCAACTGTTGCGCCTGTACTCCAGCGTCGAAGACGTCGACCGCGCCAAGGCCCGCAAGCAGGCCGAGCTCGACGGGCTGATCAGCGTGGCGCGGGGAAATCTGCAATCGCTGCGTACCCAGCAGGCCAATCTGCAGAGCCAGGCCGCCGACAAGGAGCGCGCCGGCCAGGCGGTTCCGGATCAACTGGTGGCGCAGATCGATAACGTAAAGGCCGATCAGGTGCGTCTGCTCGGCGACATCAAGCGCTACGGCGACCTGCGCAAGCAGGCCGATGCCTCCTTCGCCGCCGATCGTGCCCGTCTGAGCGAGTTGCTCGGTCTGCCGCAGTAACCCCGATTCCGAGTTGAACGAACCGATGCCCCGGGCCCTTGCGGCCCGGAGTGTTGCGCCTCGTCAGTGACGCTTGCGGGTGGTGATCTGGGTGCCCACACCGGTGTCGGTGAAGATTTCCAGCAGTACCGCATTCGGCACCCGGCCATCGATGATGTGCGCGCTGTGCACGCCGCCCTGCACCGCTTCGAGCGCGCAACGAATCTTCGGCAGCATGCCGCCGTAGATGGTGCCGTCGGCGATCAGCGCGTCGACTTCCTCGGTGGTCAGCCCGGTCAGCACCTGGCCGGTCTTGTCCATCAGGCCGGCGATATTGGTCAGCAGCATGAGTTTTTCCGACTTCAGCGCCTCCGCCACCTTTCCGGCCACCAGGTCGGCGTTGATGTTGAACGACTGCCCGTCGGCACCGACGCCGATCGGCGCGATCACCGGGATGAAGTCGCCCTTCACCAGCATGTTCAGCAGGTCGGTGTTGATCCCGACCACTTCGCCGACCTGGCCGATGTCGATGATCTCGGGCGTGGTCATCTCCGGTGTCTGCCTGCTCACCTGCAGTTTCTTCGCACGGATCAACTCCGCGTCCTTGCCGGTGAGGCCGATGGCGCTGCCGCCATGGCGGTTGATCAGGTTGACGATGTCCTTGTTGACCTGGCCGCCGAGGACCATCTCCACCACGTCCATGGTCTGCGCATCGGTGACGCGCATGCCGTCGATGAAATGACTCTCGATGGACAGCCGCTTGAGCAGATCGCCGATCTGCGGGCCGCCGCCGTGTACCACCACCGGGTTTATCCCGACGGCCTTCATCAGCACGATGTCGCGGGCGAAACCGTCCTTCAGCTCGTCGCTTTCCATGGCGTTGCCGCCGTACTTGATGACCAGCGTCTTGCCCACGAAGCGGCGGATGTAGGGCAGTGCCTCGGAAAGGACCTGGGCGACCTGGGTGGCGTCTTCACGACTGAGGGGCATGGGTAACTCCGGCGTATCGAAAAGCGAAGGGTGGAAATGACAGCGCGACGCAGAAGCGTCGCGCGGGTGGAATGATACCGAGCAAGTCGGCGGCGCATCACGCGCCGTCTGCTCAGAACGGTACTTTCATCTCCGGAGCGACGCGCGCGAGCTGCTCGCGGAACACCGCCTTGATGCGTTCCAGCTCGGCCTCGGTCTCGGCCTCGAAGCGCAGCACCAGCACCGGCGTGGTGTTGGAGGCGCGCACCAGGCCCCAGCCTTTCTGGTAGTCGACACGCACGCCGTCGAGGGTGGTCAGGTTGGCCTCGCCCCACTGAGCATCGCGCTGCAGGGCGTCGATGATGGCGAACTTGCTCTCCTCCGTGACCTGGATGTTGATCTCCGGGGTCGAGACGTCGTTGGGGAACGCGGAGAACACGTGCTCGGCGTCGCGCTTGTCCTGGCTGATGATCTCCAGCAGGCGCACGGCGCTGTAGATACCGTCGTCGAAACCGAACCAGCGCTCCTTGAAGAAGACGTGGCCGCTCATCTCGCCGGCGAGCAGCGCGCCGGTTTCCTTCATCTTCTTCTTGATCAGCGAGTGGCCGGTCTTCCACATCACCGGGCGACCGCCGTAGCCGCTGATCAGCGCGGTCAGGCGGCGCGTGCATTTGACGTCGAAGATGATGTCCGCGCCGGGGTTGCGCGAGACAACGTCCTTGGCGAACAGCATCAGCAGCCGGTCGGGATAGATGATGGTGCCGGTGTTGGTCACCACGCCGACGCGGTCGCCGTCGCCGTCGAAGGCCAGGCCGATGTCGGCGCCGACTTCCTTGACCTTGGCGATCAGGTCTTCGAGGTTTTCCGGCTTGCCCGGGTCCGGGTGGTGGTTGGGGAAGTTACCGTCGACGTCGCAGAACAGCGGAATCACTTCGCAGCCCAGGCCTTCGATCAGCTGCGGGGCGATCACCCCGGCGACGCCGTTGCCGCAGTCGACCACGACCTTGAGTTTCTTGGCGACGGCGATGTCGTCGCGGATCTCGTTGTAGTAGCGCTCGAGTACGTCGACCCGTTCGACGCTACCGGTGCCGCTGGCCAGATCGTTGTTCTCGATGCGCAGGCGCAGCGCCTGGATCTGCTCGTTCGCCAGGGTATCGCCGGCGATGACGATCTTGAAGCCGTTGTAGTCCGGCGGGTTGTGACTGCCGGTGAGCATCACGCCGGACTTGCCGGCGAGCACGTTGGCCGCGTAGTAGAGCACGGGCGTCGGCACCATGCCGATGTCGCTGACGTTACAGCCCGAGTCGAGCAGGCCCTGAATCAATTGCTGCACCAGCTCCGGCCCGGAGAGGCGGCCGTCGCGGCCGACGGATATGTTCGGTTCGCCCTTGGCGAGGGTTTCCGAGCCGATCGCGCGACCGATCCAGTACGCGGTTTCCGGGGTCAGGCTGTCGCCGACCACGCCACGAATGTCGTAGGCGCGGAAGATGCTCGCGGGAAGCGTGGGGGCTTGGGGGGTGCTCATCTGAGTGTCTCGCTCCATGGACTCGAGGCCAAGCATGTCTTGGTCCTCGTCGAGAATGTCGATATCGAGAATGTCGGTCGACTGGAACAGCGGGTCGACCAGCTCGGTGTTTGGGTCGGCAACGGGTTGAACCGCTCGCGAGGATGAGGCGGAGCCCGAGGCGCCGTTTTCGGCGGCATTCGAGGCTGCTTCGTTTCTTCTTCTTGTGGGCATGCGCGCGAGGTTCTGCGCCAGAGCGTCCATCAAGGGCAAGCTCAGGCTGGGAGTTTTGATGGTCTTGCCGTTGTAGAGTTCCTGCGCCATCTGCCCCAGGTGCAGAACGTCGCCGCGCAGGCGGCGTTGCTGCAGCCCGTGCACCATCTGCAGACCGGCCAGCGCGCCGCCGAACGCCAGCAGCGCGGCGAGTGCGAGCATCAGCGGCGAGACGTCCAGCGCGCTGATTTCCTGGCTCGGCGCGAAGCGCAGCTTCCAGTTCGGGTTGCCGCTGCTCAAGGCCAGCGGCTCGCCCTCGGTGCCGGGTTCTCCACCGAAGTTGGCGAGCACCTGCTCCGGCGCGTTGCCGAACTTCTGGGTCAGCTGCAGGCGACCGGCGCTGTTCGGCAGCGGCGGCAGGGTGCGCAGCAGGCGTTGCAGATCGACCACCAGCAGCAACGTACCGACCACCGGGCTCTTGTCGTCCTGCCGCAGCGGCGCGGCGCTGTAGACCATCCAGCGGTTGCCGACCTTGTAGGCTTCGGCGGCGGGTGGCTGGCCGCCTTCTGCGCGGCGCAGCAAGTCGAGGGCGGCGAAGCTCACCGGCGCTGTCCGGCTGTGATCCTGGGAGGCCTCGCCGCGCGGGTTTATGTAGGCATCGATCACGCCGTCCCAGTAGCCGATCGATTGTTCGGCGGCGCTGATCTGGCTGGCGTCGTCGCTCAGCAGCGCGGCGAGCAATTGCGGATTGCGCGCGGCGGCGCGGGTGTCGGCGGTGAGTGCAGCCAGGGCCTGTTGCAGGGCGGATGCCTGGGCGCTGCCGAAGGTCTGCACGAGTTGCTGCCGTTGCTCCTGCTGGAAGCTGGAGAACACGCCGAACCACAGCACGGCGCCTGCAGCGACCAGGCCGAGCAGCACGGGAACCAGTCCCGGTAGCAGCGGATTCTTGCCCAGCGACTGGCGGGGCGCCGCCTTGCCCATCGACGAGAGGTCGACACCGGTATCGGATTCCTTGGCCGTGCGCTTGAAGAGTTTCACCTGGGTTCCTCGCAATTCATCCTGAAGTTGCGTCAGTGACTGCCGGAATGGCCAAAACCACCCGCACCGCGCTGGCTTTCGCCGAATTCCTCGACCAGCTCGAAATGCGCCTGCACCACCGGAACCAGCACCAACTGCGCGATCCGCTCGCCGACAGCGATGCTGAAGGCGGTCTGCCCGCGGTTCCAGCACGACACCATCAGCTCGCCCTGGTAATCCGAGTCGATCAGGCCGACCAGGTTGCCTAGCACGATGCCGTGCTTATGGCCGAGCCCCGAGCGCGGCAAGACCAGCGCGGCGAGCCCGGGATCGGCGACATGGATCGCCAGGCCGGTGGGAATCAACAGGGTCTCGCCGGGTTCGAGCACATGCGCCTGCTTGAGCATCGCGCGAAGGTCGAGGCCGGCGGAACCCGGCGTGGCGTAGGTCGGCAGCGGGAATTCGCTGCCCAGGCGTGGATCGAGGATCTTGGCTTGGAGGGCGTGCATCGGTCACTCAGTGCGGTTGAGACGGTCGGCAATGAAGTCGATCAGTTGGCGGGCGATCTTGCCCTTGCTGGTCTGGGCGAAGGCGCTTTGATGGTGCTCGCGATCGATCACGGTGATCGCGTTTTCCTCGCTGTTGAAGCCGATCGTGGGGTTGGCCACGTCGTTGGCGACGATCAGGTCGAGGTTCTTGTCACGCAGCTTGCGCGAGGCGTACTCCAACAGGTTCTCGGTCTCGGCGGCGAAGCCGACGCTGAACGGGCGGTCTGCGCGCTGCGCCAGCGTGGCGAGGATATCCGGGTTGCGCACCAGCTGCAGGAGCAGCCCGTCGCCGCTGGTGGGGTCCTTCTTCAACTTGTGCTGGGCGATCACTTCGGGACGGTAGTCGGCCACCGCGGCGGCGGCGATCAGCAGGTCGCACGGCATCGCAGCCTCGCAGGCCGCGAGCATGTCGCGGGCGCTGACCACGTCGATGCGATTGACCCGGTCCGGCGTCGGCAGATACACCGGTCCGGTGATCAGCGTGACCCGCGCGCCGGCCTCGGCCGCCGCCTCGGCGAGGGCGAAACCCATCCGCCCCGAGCTGTGGTTGGTGATGTAGCGCACCGGATCGATGTTTTCCTGGGTCGGCCCGGCGGTGATCAGTACGTGCACGCCAGACAGCGACAGGCGCTGGAAACAGTCGGCCGCGAGCTGGGCCAGGTCGTCGGCTTCGAGCATGCGGCCCATGCCGACATCCCCACAGGCCTGGCTACCCGACGCCGGACCGAACAGGCGCATGCCGCGCTCCTGCAGCACGCGGGCGTTGGCCTGGGTGGCCTCATCGCGCCACATGGCCTGGTTCATTGCCGGCGCCAGCGCGATCTGCGCGTCGGTAGCCAGCACCAGGGTGGTCAGCAGGTCGTTGGCGACGCCCTGGGCGAGGCGCGCCATCAGGTCGGCGGTGGCCGGTGCAATGAGGATTAGATCGGCCCAGCGCGCCAGCTCGATGTGGCCCATCGCCGCTTCGGCGTCCGGGTCGAGCAGGTCGAGGTGAACGGGGTGGCCGGAAAGGGCCTGGAGGGTCAGCGGCGTGATGAATTCACGTCCGCCCTGGGTCATCACCACCCGGACTTCAGCACCCTGGTCGCGCAGGCGGCGCACCAGTTCGGCACTCTTGTAGGCGGCAATCCCGCCGCCGACGCCCAGGACGATGCGTTTACGATACAGCCGCTGCATAGGCCTGCCTTTTTATAAGTGACCGCGGCCGCCTATGTGCCCAGGCAGGGCGCCGCGCAAAGTTCGGCTAAGATAGCACAGCGCCTGCACCGGAACAGCGGGCCGCGGCTCGACAAGGAGGTGTCATGAGCATTCGCGATTGGCCTGCGGCAGAGCGCCCGCGGGAGAAACTTCTGGACCTGGGCGCCGCGGCTCTGACCGATGCCGAATTGCTGGCGATCTTCCTGCGTACCGGGGTGGTTGGGCAGAGCGCGGTGGACCTGGCACGCCACCTGCTCCGAGACTTCGGCAGCCTGCGCGCGCTGCTCGAAGCCGACCAGGCGTCCTTCAGCCAGCGTCTCGGCCTGGGCCCTGCGAAGTTCGCCCAACTCCAGGCCGTCCTGGAAATGGGCCGTCGCCACCTGGCCGAGGGCCTCAAGCGCGATTCCGCGCTGGAAAGCCCGCAAGCCGTGCGCGACTACCTCAAGGCACGGCTGCGCCACGAACCCCACGAAGTCTTTGCCTGTCTGTTCCTCGACGCCAAGCACCGCGTTCTGGCCTTCGAGGCGCTGTTCCACGGTAGCATCGACAGCGCCAGCGTCTATCCGCGCCAGGTGGTCAAACGTGCCCTCGCGCACAACGCCGCCGCGCTCATCCTCACCCACAACCACCCCTCCGGCGTCGCCGAGCCCAGCCAGGCCGACCGCCAACTGACCCGCCGGCTGACGGACGCGCTGGCCCTGGTGGACGTGCGCGTACTCGACCACTTCATCGTGGGTGATGGCGAACCGCTGTCGATGATGGAGTCTGGGTGGGTTTGATTCGGGCTCTGCACTACCTCCGAAAGCGCACTCGCGCCCCTAATACATACGCTCTTTGCGTAATCACTCGGATTGGTTGTCCTGGATCATATTAAGTCGACAACTTGATTCCACCTTTTTTACATCGTGCTATTAGTTGAATGCCTGTCACACTTTGATGTTGTGTGCAGGATTAGGATGCGTAGCGCGTGAAGTTTGTGTGCAAATAACTGCGCAGTTGGTAAGTGTGCAATAAGTTGCGCAACATGGTCGAAATGGATTTCGCACCTCAGGCGTCATTACGCCGAAATGAAGAGTCAAGGATGACTTATCTAAATAAGTTGAATGCCCACTATCTGGATTTGGCCAAGTCGCCTATTCGCGACGGAGACTTCATCGGCTCCGATGCGCGTTACTCGGCCGAGTACGAACGGCTTGAGAAAGAGCTGAACAAGCCTTCTTCGCCGCACGAGACGGGCATTGTCGACTGGCAGAGAGTCCGTGAGGGCTGTGAATCTCTGCTCGCCTCCCAGTCCAAGGACCTGCGCGTCGCCGCGTGGCTGATCTGGGGCCTGTACAAGCGCGAATCCTTCGCCGGGCTGCACGCCGGACTCGGTCTTTTGAACTACCTGTGTGCGAACCACTGGACGGAACTGTATCCCCGCAAACCGCGAACCCGCGCCGCCGCGGTCAGTTGGCTGGTCCCGCGCCTGGAGCAGGTTTTCGCCGAGCCCATCCCGCTTGTCGAGCAACTCATGCTGTTTCGCGAACTCGCCGAGCAGCTTCGTTCACTGGAGCGTTTGCTGTCCGAGCAGTTGGGCAGTGACGCGCCGCTGTTACTGCCGCTTTGTCGGCGCATGGAGGAGCAGGTCCGGCAGGCGTCCGTCGGCCAGCCGGAGCCGGGAAGCGTCGGGGCCGTTATCGCTCAGGTGAAGCAGGCCGCAAGCCAGATGCTCACTCCCGGCGCGCCAGTAGAGAGCGAAAAGGATGCCCACAAGGGGCTCCGTGCGCTGCAGGAGCAAGCCCGCCCGCTGTGCGCCTATTGGCTAAAGCAGAAGGCCAATGATCTGCGAGCGTTGCGCTTGGCCCGCACCTTGTTGTGGTTACCCATCGAAGGCCTCCCCGAACGCAACGCAGAACAAATGACCACCCTCCGAGGTTTGCCGCAGGACAGGCTTGTCAGCTTTCAGGAGCGTTTCCAGCAAGGTCAATATGCTGATCTGCTGAGTGATCTGGAGGCCAGCCTGGTGCGGGCGCCGTTCTGGCTGGACGGCCAGCACCTCGTCTGGCTGTGCTTGCAGGAGTTGCAAGCGGAGCAGGCCATGCGCGAGGTCGAGATCCAGCTCGCCTTGTTTCTGCAGCGGATGAAGGGCCTGGAAATGTTGCGCTTCCATGACGGCTCGCCATTCGCGGATGCACAAACCCGCGCATGGATCAGCGCCCAAGTGATGCCCCATGTGCAGCCGCCGTCCAGCACAGCCCCTCTTGTCGCCAGTGAGCAGGAGCTTCGGTTGGCGTGGGACGTTGCCCTGCAGGACAACCTGCCACGCCTGCGCAAGGAAGGCCTGAAGTCCGCGGTTCAGGCCCTGAAGCAGGGGTTGGCGAGTGCCCAGGGCGGTCGTGAGCGCTTTTTCTGGCATCTGGCATTGGCGCGTTTGTGTGTTGCCGCAAAAAAGTACGAGCTGGCGAAGACCCAACTCGAATCCCTGGACCAGACACTTCAGGCCGGCGGTTTGTCCGACTGGGAGCCGGATCTCGTGCTCGAGGTCATGCGCCTTCTCTACAGCTGCTGCGAACTACTCCCACAGAACCATGCGGTTCGCGAGCGCAAGGAGGAGGTGCATAGACGACTTTGCCACCTCGATATCGAAGTGGTGCTGGACTGATCGCAAGACTGAACACAAAGGAGAATGAACATGGCCAAAGAAGGCTCGGTAGCACCCAAGGAACGCGTCAACGTCACGTTCAAGCCCGCCGCCGGAGGTGCGCAGGAAGAGATCGAACTGCCGCTCAAACTCATGGTTCTGGGCGACTTCAACCAGCAGCTCGATGAGCGAAAGGTCGAGGACCGTCAACCCATCGGCATCGACAAGAACAACTTCGACGAGGTACTCGCCAAGCAGGAGCTGAGCCTCAGCTTCGGCGTGGCCAATCACCTGCTGGAGGACGCCAGCGATGAAGACCTCGGCGTGCAGTTGCGCATCCACTCCATGAAAGATTTCAATCCGGCCAATCTGGCCGATCAGGTCCCGGAGCTCAAGAAGCTGATGGAGCTTCGTGATGCGCTGGTCGCGCTGAAGGGCCCCTTGGGCAATGCCCCGGCGTTCCGCCGCGCCATCGAAAGTGTGCTGGCCGATGACGTCTCGCGGGAGCGGGTGCTCGGCGAGCTGGGTCTCGCCGCACAAGACAAACTGGATGCTTGAGAACACCTCACAGGGAAGTGGAAACCATGAGCACTAGCGCAGCAACCGTCGACGGCGACAAGAATTTCGCCGAACTCGGTATCCTCGATCGCATCATTGCCGAAACCAAACTCAGCCCTGATGACGAGGCTTACGATATCGCCAAGCGGGGCGTCTCCGCCTTCATCGAAGAGTTGCTCAAGCCGCAGAACGAGCACGAGTCGGTGAAGAAGGCCATGGTCGACCGCATGATCGCGGAGATCGACGCCAAGCTCAGCCGACAGATGGATGAAATCCTTCATCATCCGCAGTTTCAGGCGCTTGAATCCTCGTGGCGGGGACTCAAGCTGCTGGTGGATCGGACCAATTTCCGCGAGAACATCAAGCTGGAGATTCTCAATGTCTCCAAGCAGGACCTGCTCGACGACTTCGAGGACAGCCCTGAGATCGTCCAGTCCGGTCTCTACAAACACATCTACACCGCCGAGTACGGCCAGTTCGGTGGTCAGCCGGTGGCCGCGCTGATTGCCAACTACTTCTTCGATCCGAGCGCGCCGGACGTGAAGACACTGCAGTACGTCGCCAGCGTCGCCTGTATGTCCCATGCCCCCTTCATCGCCTCGGCAGGCCCCAAGTTCTTCGGCCTGGAGAGCTTTACCGGCCTGCCCGACATGAAGGACCTCAAGGATCACTTCGAGGGCCCGCAATTCGCCAAATGGCAGAGCTTCCGGGAGCAGGAGGACTCTCGCTATGTCGGCTTGACGGTGCCCCGTTTCCTGCTGCGCAATCCGTACGACCCTGAAGACAATCCGGTGAAAACCTTCGTCTACCGGGAGAATGTCGCAAACAGCCACGAACATTACCTGTGGGGCAACACCGCCTATACCTTCGCCAGCAGGCTGACCGACAGTTTCGCCAAGTTCCGCTGGTGCCCGAACATCATCGGGCCACAAAGCGGTGGCGCGGTGGAAGACCTTCCGCTTCACCATTTCGAAAGCATGGGCGAGATCGAAACCAAGATACCCACTGAGGTGCTGGTGTCCGATCGGCGCGAGTATGAGTTGGCGGAGGAGGGTTTCATCGCCCTGACGATGCGCAAGGGCAGCGATAACGCGGCGTTTTTCTCCGCCAATTCAGCGCAGAAGCCGAAGTTCTTCGGCATCAGTGAAGAAGGCAAGAATGCCGAGCTGAACTACAAGCTCGGCACGCAGCTGCCTTATCTGTTCATCGTCAACCGCCTGGCTCACTACCTGAAAGTTCTGCAGCGCGAACAGATTGGCGCGTGGAAAGAGCGTACCGACCTTGAGCTGGAATTGAACAAGTGGATTCGGCAGTTCGTTGCGGACCAGGAGAACCCCAGCTCGGAGGTACGAAGCCGGCGACCACTGCGAGCGGCCCAGGTCATCGTCAGCGAAGTCGAGGGCGAGCCTGGCTGGTACCGGGTCAGCTTAAACGTGCGGCCACATTTCAAGTACATGGGCGCCGATTTCACCTTGTCGCTGGTGGGCAAGTTGGACAAGGAATGACGGCGTGTCCTACGGAAGTCTCTTCGAGCGCCTGAACGGTACAGCCCAGTTGCGGAAGGGCTGGAGTCGCGAAGTGGCGGTCATGGCATCGGTGGCTGACCATCTCGGAAAGATGCTCAGTACCCGAACGGGCAGTGTGCAAACGTTGCCCGACTATGGACTTCCCGACCTCAACGACATGGGTCGCTCGTTACACGACTCGTTGCTTCAGGCTCGCACGGCTATCGAGCGTTTCGTCGGCCAGTATGAGCCACGCCTGACGAGCGTGCGGGTTGTGCCTCTGCCCTGTAGGCACGATCCACTCACGCTGTCTTTCACCTTGGACGGTTTGCTGAATATTGATGGGCAGACGCGTCCGATCAGTTTTACCGCACGCCTGGACGGCAGCGGCAAGGTCAGGGTCCAACGTAATAGCTGAGCCATGGATGGCGATGACATGAACTTCATAAAATTATTCTCGGCATTAACTGCCTGGCTTTCGACAGCCGTAGGTGGCTTGGCAACTTTCCAGGCCTGCGTCCATGGTCCGAGTGAGTTATGCAATACATCCGCTCCCCTGTTAGCTGTAGGGAATAGCGGCGATACGTCGGTCTTTCGTTTCGTTCAAATTCTTCAGAGTTCAAACACAGCAATCGATACCTGGCGCCAACAACTTCTTCGCATCGAGAAGTGCTGGGTCAACCCGAGGGAATTCGTATTTCCTCTCTATTCAACCGCACATCCGGTTTCTACGACCCTAACCGATCAGGGCCATGTTCCGTACGCTTTGTATCCCTCGGAAAAGGACTGAAGCGCGATGTCCTTCAACCACTATTACCAGAGCGAACTCACTGCCTTGCGCCAGCTCGGCAAGCGCTTTGCCGACCGCAGCCCGGCGCTGGCGCCTTTCCTTGGGCAGGCGGGGCGCGATCCGGATGTGGAGCGGCTGCTGGAGGGCTTCGCGTTTCTAACCGGGCGTCTTCGACAGAAGCTGGATGACGAACTGCCGGAGCTGACCCATTCGCTGATGCACCTGCTGTGGCCCAACTACATGCGGCCATTGCCTGCGTTCAGCATGGTGCAGTTCGATCCGTTGAAACGTCCGGGACCGGCTGTGTCGGTGCCTCGCAATACGCCGGTGGAATCGCGGCCCATCGAAGGCGTTACTTGCCGTTTCCGTACGGCCTATGCCACCTCGGTGTTCCCGCTGGAACTCACCGGCCTGGATTACTCGGTCAAGGGCGGTGGCGCGCTGCTCAGTTTGCGCGTCGAAATGTGCGCGGACGGTCATTTGGGCGAGATCGCACTGTCCAGCCTGCGTCTGCATTTGTGCGGTGACCGCTACATCAGCCAGTTGCTGTATTTGGGTTTACTGCGTCATCTCGAAGGCATTCAGCTGGTCTTCCTCGACGCCGAACACAGGCCACTGGAAGACGATCATAGCCAGATGCTGTCGCCGCTGTCGCTGAATGCCAGCCAGGTACAGGCAGTAGGTTTCTCCGAAAGCGAGGCGCTGGTTCCCTATCCGCTGAATACCTTTCGCGGCTACCGCTATCTGCAGGAGTACTTCGCGTTTCAGGACAAATTCCTGTTTCTCGACCTGCTCGGTCTAGAACGGCTCAACCCTCTGCTGGGAGAGCGGATTGGCGAGGCGCGCGGCTTCGAGGTGCGCTTCGATATTCGCCAGGCGGGTGTGCAGCGCATCAGGCCGACGCTGGACAATGTGCGCCTGCACTGCACGCCGGTGGTCAACCTCTTTCAGCACGATGCCATTCCGATTCGCCTGGATGGCAAGCAGGATCAGTACCTGCTGCTACCTGCAGAACTCGATTCCAGGCATTGCGGCGTCTTCTCGGTGGATCGGGTGACCGGTTGGAAGCCCGGAGGGATGGGCTATCAGGAGTACGTTGCGTTCGAGTCCTTCGAGCACGATCCGAGTTTCGACGTGCCGCTGGCGCGCCCACATTACAGCGTCCGGCAGCAACCATCGTTGCTCGGCGATGGTCTGGAAACCTATCTCAGCTTCGGCCTGCGCGACCTCGACCAGCACGAAACGCTCTCCGTAGAGCTGACGTGTACCAATCAGAACCTGCCGAGCCAGCTACGAGCGGGCGACATCTGCCTGCCCAGCGAGGACACACCGGAGTTCCTGACGTTTCGAAACATCGGCAGCGTGACCTCGAGCTACGCCCCGCCCGTGCATCGAGACTTTCTCTGGAAGTTGATCAGCAACCTGTCGCTCAACTACCTGTCGCTGACGAATGTCGAGGCGCTGAAGGTGATCCTCGAGACTTATGACCTGCCGCGTCACTATGACCAGCAGGCAGAAAAGGTCAGCCGGCGTCTGCTGGGAGGGCTAGAGGCGATCAGCCATCAGCATGTCGATCGATTGCTGCGGGGCGTGCCGGTGCGCGGAGTACGCACGGAGCTGGTGATGAATCCCGACGGCTATCTGGGCGAGGGCGATCTGTTCCTTTTCGCCTCGGTGCTCAACGAGTTCCTGGCGCTGTACGCCAGTCTCAATTCGTACCACGAGCTGCACGTACGCAGTACACAAGGAGAGGTGTACCGATGGACGCCACGCATGGGGCAGCAGCCCCTGCTTTGAGCCGGCTGAGCCGCGGCATTCGAGAGTACAGCCTGTTCCAGGGTGTGCTGCTGGTGCTCGATCGGCTACGGGCCGCCTATCCCGATCTGGACGAGGAGGGGCTGTACGCCCGGCTTGAGTTTCAAGCCAACCCGAGCCTCGGCTTTCCGGGTAGCGATATCGACCAGCTGCAGTTCTTCGAGGAGGGCGGGGAGCTACGTGCGCGGCTGCGCATCAATCTGATCGGACTTTGCGGTGCCGGATCTCCCTTACCGACGTTCTACGCCGATCAGGCGCTGGGCGATGGCGATGAGGGAAATCCGACGCGCGCGTTTCTCGACCTCTTCAATGGACGTCTGCAACGCCTGCTGTTGCCGATCTGGCGCAAGTACCGTTATCGCGCGGGGTTCCGGCCGGGCGCCACTGACGCCTTCTCCGCGCATCTGTTCGCGCTCATCGGTCTGGGCGGCGAGACCATTCGCGGCGCATCCGAACTCAACTTGAAGCGGCTGCTTCCCTATCTCGGTCTGCTCAGCCTGCGCGCGCATTCCGCCGCGTTGATCGAATCGGTCCTGCGGTACTACTTCAAGCATGCCGAGCTGTTCATCGAACAGTGCATCGAGCGCCAGGTGACGATTTTGGGCGAACAGCTCAACCGGCTCGGTCTGGCGAACAGCGGTTTGGGTGAAAGCCTGGTGTTGGGTGAGCGGGTCCGGGATCGCGGTGGAAAATTCCGTATTCACATCCGCCAGCTGGGTTGGCAGCGCTTCCACGAGTTCCTGCCCATAGGCACGGGCTATCAACCGCTCTGCGCGCTGGCGCGTTTCACTCTGCGCGATCCGCTGGCCTACGACATTCGTCTGCAGTTGCGTCAGGACGAAATACGCGAGCTGCGTCTGGGTGCCGATAACCCCTGCCGGCTGGGTTGGACCAGTTGGCTCGGGAGTCGGCGGGCGGATGGTCTGGTGACCTTGAGCAGCCAATCTCACTGAGGACAGCGAGATGATCAACGTCGATCTGCAACGACTGGTGCTGGCATTGGATGCCGAAAGCAAACGCGACCTGGAGCGCGCGGCCGAGCGGTGCGTCTCACGCGGAGGTAGCAGGATTCTGCTGGAGGATTTGCTCCTCGGCCTGCTGGAGCGCAGCGATGGCTTGCTGATGCGGGCATTGCAGGATGCCGGCGTCGAACCCGGAGCACTGGCGGCCACGCTGCAACCGCGCGCAGAGCGTAGCGAATCGCTCAATCCGGTCTTTTCCGGCGAACTGGTGCAGTGGCTGCAGGATTCGCTGCTCATGGCCAACCTCGAACTCGGCAGGACTCAGATCGACCAGGCGGCGTTGCTTCTCGCGCTGCTGTGCAACCCGCTGCGTTATGCCGTCAGCCAATTCCAGCCCTTGCTGGCGAGGTTGGACGTGCAGCGCCTGCGAGAGTTTGCCCGCGCCGGGCAGGCGTCCGATCCCATGGAGCAGGTGCCCGCTGGCCAGACCAATCTGCAGCGCTTCACTCATAACTTTACCCAGCAGGCGCGGGACGGGAAGCTCGATCCGGTGCTTTGCCGGGATTCCGCGATTCGCCAGATGATCGACATCCTCGCGCGGCGACGGAAGAACAATCCGATCGTGGTCGGCGAAGCCGGCGTCGGCAAGACCGCCGTGGTCGAAGGCCTGGCGTTGCGCATCGTTCGAGGTGACGTGCCGGAAGCCCTCGCGGGCGTCGAGCTGCTCTGTCTTGACCTTGGATTGCTGCAGGCGGGCGCGAGTATCAAGGGTGAGTTCGAGCGCCGCCTGCAGGGGGTTATCGATGAGGTGAAGGTGGCGCTCAAACCGACCATCCTCTTCATCGACGAGGCGCACAGCCTGATCGGGGCGGGTGGCCAGGCGGGCAGCAACGATGCGGCGAATCTGCTGAAGCCGGCGCTGGCGCGGGGCGAGCTTCGCACCATCGCGGCGACCACCTGGAGCGAATACAAGAAATACTTCGAGAAAGACCCGGCGCTGGCTCGGCGCTTCCAGCCGGTGCAGCTGCATGAGCCCAGCGTGAGCGAGGCGGTGACCATCCTTCGCGGTCTGGCGCCGGTCTATCAGCGCAGTCATGGCATTTACCTGCGTGACGATGCGGTGGTCGCTGCCGCCGAGCTTTCCGCTCGCTACCTATCGGGTCGGCAGTTGCCTGACAAGGCCGTGGACGTCCTCGATACCGCCTGCGCGCGTGTTCGCATCAGTCTGTCCACGGCGCCGGAAGCGCTGGAGCGCTTGCGTGGCGAAATTGCCGAAGGTGTCCGTCAGGCGCATGCCCTGCGGCGTGACCTGCGCGCCGGTTTGGCGGTCGACGAGCCTGCCTTGGCAGAGCTGGAGGCGCGTCTTGTCGAGGCCGAAGACGAATGCCGGCAGGTGGAGTCGCGCTGGCAGCACCAGCGCCTGCTGGCGCAGCGGCTGCTCGAGCTGCGGCAGCAGCAGGCTACCGCGGACTCGGCATCGTCGACGGGGATAGAGACGGCGTTGCGTGAAGTCCAGGCCGAGCTGGCCGCGGAGCAAGCGCAGTCACGTCTGGTCAGCCACGAGGTCTGCCCACGACTGGTTGCCGAGGTGATCAGCCACTGGACCGGCGTACCGCTGTCGCAGTTGGCGCGTGAATACAACGCCCGCCTGATGAGTTTCGCCGCCGATCTGCGTAAGCGCGTGCGTGGTCAGGAACAGGCGGTGGATGCGCTGGATCGTGCGATGCGAGCAGCGGCGGTCGGGCTGAATCGGGCCGATGCTCCGGTGGGCGTCTTCCTTCTCGTCGGCCCGAGTGGTGTCGGCAAAACCGAAACGGCACTGGCGCTCGCCGAGCTGCTGTATGGCGGCGAGCGATTTCTCACCACCCTGAACATGTCCGAGTTTCAGGAGCGGCACAGCATTTCCCGGCTGATCGGGTCGCCACCGGGTTATGTCGGCTACGGGGAAGGCGGCGTACTGACAGAGGCGGTGAGGCAGAAACCTTACTCGGTGATTCTTCTCGATGAAGTGGAGAAGGCCGATCCGGACGTTCTCAATCTGTTCTACCACATTTTCGACAAGGGCCTTGCGAACGACGGTGAAGGGCGCGAGATCGATTTCCGCAACACGCTGATCCTGATGACTTCCAACCTCGCCAGCGAGCGAATCGCCACGCTGTGTGGGGACCGTCGACCTGACATCCAGGAACTGCAGGAGGCCATCCGTCCGGCTCTCTCCCACCATTTCAAGCCTGCGTTGCTGGCGCGTATCTGCGTGGTGCCCTACTACCCGGTGAGCGGCGAGGTACTGCGTGAGCTGGTCGAGATGAAGCTGGCCCGTTTCGTCGAGCGCTTGCGGCGGCGCAACCTGGGGCTCAGCTATACCGACGCGCTGCTCACGCGCATCACCGAACGCTGTGCGCAGGGCGATAGCGGTGCTCGTCTGATAGACCGGCTGATCGAAAGCGACCTGCAGCCCATGATCGTTGACCGCTTGCTGGGCGCGATGGCTGGCGGAGAGCCACTGCGGCACGTGCACGCCACGCTGGACGGCGAAGGAGCGATGGTCTGTGAGTTCGCCTGAAGCCTCTTCCATGTTCCGCCATGTGCCGCAGCCGCTGCATTACGCAGAAAGGCTGCTTCGGCATTTTGCCGGGTTGTCGCATGCCTTGAGTGCCGAGGTGCTGCTCGGAATGTTGGTCGAGTCTGCCGCCCAGCTTTCTGGCTGCGAGCTGAGCCAGCTGTTCCTCTTGGACGCGACCCATACCCGACTCACACTCTGCGCCGAATGGCTTGACGGTGTTCTGCAGCCCCGGGAAGCGGCGAGCCTGCCGAGCGACTACGAAGGCGAGCAGTTGTTGCAGTATTGCCTGTGCCAGAACCGGGCGCTCAGCCTTGCAACGCTGGACAGCACCCTGCACGAGACTTCCTTCCTGCCCCTTCGGGCGAACCCCTGGCGAAGTTTGTTGTGCATGCCGCTGCGGGATGAACGAGCCAGTGTCTGCGGGCTGTTGCTTTGCGCCAGCCAGCGCGCGGTCGATCTGCAAGGGTTTGCCGACTCGCTGGGCAATCTGGGGACCTTCGCGGTCACCCAGCTGCATTTGTTGCAGCGGCTACGCGGGCTTGCGGATGAAGTGGGCGAGGTGCCTACGCCTATGCCCTGCGCCAGTGGCTACGGCCTGATCGGTGAAAGCCCTGGAATGCGCGCCGTTTACCGATTGGTCGGCAAGGTGCTGCACAGCCCGGTGAACGTGTTGCTGACGGGGGAAACGGGTACCGGCAAGGAGCTGGTCGCACGGGCCATCCACCAATGCGGGTTGCGGCGCAGCCGGGCATTTGTGGTCCAGAACTGCGCGTCGCTGCCTGAGAGCTTGTTGGAGAGCGAGCTGTTCGGTTATCGGAAAGGGGCTTTTACCGGGGCTGATCGTGATCGCCAGGGGCTGTTCGATGCTGCTGACGGCGGCACGCTGTTCCTCGACGAGATCGGTGATATGCCGCTTTCCCTGCAGGGCAAGCTGCTTCGCGTGCTGCAGGAGGGTGAGGTGCGCCCCCTGGGCTCGACGAAGACCCACCGTGTCGATGTGCGTATCGTTGCCGCCACCCACCGTGATTTGCGCGCGCTGGTGGAGGCAGGACAGTTTCGCGAAGACCTGTTCTATCGCCTGGCGCATTTCCCCATCGAGCTACCTGCGCTTCGCGAGCGTGCCGGTGACATTCCGCGCCTGGCCAGGCATTTCGCCGACAACGCCGCGCACCTCCTGCAGCGTGACGCCTGTCGCTGGTCCGCCGATGCGCTGAGCCAGCTGAGTGCTTATGCATTCCCCGGCAACGTGCGCGAACTGAAGGGGCTGGTAGAGCGCGCCGTGCTGTTGTGTGAAGGCGGTGAACTGCTGCCCGAGCACTTCGATTTACGCCAGGAACGCATCATTTCCAGTGGAAAAACGCAGAACCTGCGTGAGCGTATGGAGCAGATCGAGCGGGGCCTGTTGCTGGAGTGCCTGCGCAAGAACCGTGGTAATCAGAGCAGGGCGGCGCGCGATCTCGGTTTGCCGAGGCGCACGCTGCTGTACCGGATGGATCGCCTGAACATTGGTGCTGGCGATGTCTGATCTCACCGGCAACAGCGTTTTCGCAGCGGCCAACACCGCG
>NZ_DEYR01000047.1:0-76879 GCF_002364635.1 Pseudomonas sp. UBA3153 | reverse complement strand
GCCGATCATGCGGCTGGATCTTCTCGGCCAATCGAGCATCGACACCATGTGGGGCGCCGTGCTCGGTCTGTACGGCGCCGACATGCCGGAAGTGGCGGTGCTGGTGTTCCTCTCCAGCATGGGCGTTCCGTTGCTCAAGCTGCTCTGTCAGCTACTGGTGCTACTGAGCATTCGCTTGAAGATGGGACGCAGCCATGGCCTGGTGCTGTATCGCATCTACCACGAGCTGCGCGTGTGGGGGATGCTCGAGGTATACCTGCTGGGCATATTGGTGGCGATCGTCAAGCTTGGCGATATCGCGCACCTGGCCGTAGGCACCGGGCTCGTGTGCTTCGTTTCGCTGCTGTTGCTGCAGGTCTGGCTCGAGGTCGTGATGTCTCCACACCAGATATGGGAAGCCCTGGCGGGCGAGGAGGACGGCCATGCGCGCGCTTGATGCCGGAATCCTCGTCTGTACCGAGTGTCATCACTTGAATGCGCGTGATGACGAGCAGGAACGGCAGTACTGCTCACGCTGTGGCGCGCACGTCACCCCGCGGCGGATCAACAGCCTGGCGCGTACCTGGGCATTGCTGGTTACCGCGACGATCCTCTACATCCCCGCCAACGTGCTGCCGATCATGACGGTGAGCACCTTCGGCAATGGCGCGCCCTCGACGATTATGTCCGGTGTGGTGGAACTGGCGCATCACGGCATGTTCCCGATTGCCGCCCTGGTGTTCATCGCCAGCATCCTGGTGCCGACCTTCAAGCTGGTCGGCATCGCGCTGCTTCTTTATTCGGTGCAGCGCCGCCAACCGCTTTCGGCGCGCAAGCGCATCCTGATGTATCGCTTCATCGAGTGGATCGGCCGCTGGTCGATGCTGGATATTTTCGTCATCGCCATCCTCGTCACGGCCGTGAATTTCGGCGCGTTCGCGCGGGTGGAAGCCAATCCGGGCGCCGTCGCCTTCGCCTGCGTCGTGGTATTGACCATGCTCGCCGCGATCACCTTCGACCCTCGCCTGATCTGGGATAACACGGAGCCGTACCAAGACCATGAGTGATCTGCCCAAAGCCAGGATTCGCCCCGCCTCCAACTGGTCCGTGATCTGGGTGCTGCCCCTGATCGCGCTGCTGATCGGCGGATGGCTCGCCTACCGCGCCTTCAGTGAGGCCGGCATCGAAATCAAGGTCCACTTCGATAGTGGCGACGGCATCCAGGCCAACAAGACCGAGCTGATCTATCGCGGCATTTCGGTGGGCACGGTGACCGACCTGCATATCGCGGACGACATGAAGGGCGTCATCGCCACCATCGAGATCAAGAAGGAGGCCGAGCCCTACCTCAGCAAGGGCACGCGCTTCTGGCTGGTCAAGCCGCGTATCTCCCTGGGCGGCGTGACCGGGCTGGAGACGCTGGTCTCCGGCGTTTACATCGCCATCGAGCCGGCCCAGGGCGAGCCGGAGCGCGAGTTCGTCGCATTGACGGAGCCGCCGGGAATGTCCGATGACCTGCCCGGCCTGCACATTACCCTGAAGGCCGAGCGCCTCGGGTCTCTCGAGCAGGGCAGCCCGGTCTATTACAAGCAGATCCAGGTCGGCCAGGTGAAGAGTTACGCCCTGGGGGCGGACCAGAAGACCATCGAGGTGAAGGTCCACATCGATCCCGAGTACGCGCAACTGGTGCGCAAGCACACGCGCTTCTGGAATGCCGGTGGGGTAACGGTGTCGGGAGGATTGTCGGGCTTCAAGGTGCGCACCGAGTCGCTGCTCAGCATCGCCGCCGGTGGCATCGCCTTCGCCACGCCGGACCATCGCCAGGACAGCCCGCCCACCGACCCGCGGTTGCCGTTCCGCCTGTACGAGGACTACGAGGCGGCCGAGGCTGGCGTCAAGGTCAAGCTGCACATCCGCGATGTCAGCGGCATGCAGGAAGGTCGTACCGCCGTCATGCTGAATGGCGTACAGGTCGGCACCTTGAAGAAACTGGAAATGGGCGAGCACTTCACCGAGGCGACCGCCGAGCTGAGCATGGACCCGCGCACCGAGGAGATGCTCAACGAGAACACCGAGTTCTGGGGCGTGAAACCTTCGATCTCCCTCGCCGGGATCACCGGCCTGGAAGCGCTGGTGAAGGGCAATTACATCGCTGTGCGGTTCGGCAAGGGTGATTCGCCGTCGCGCGAGTTCACCATCCGCGCCAAGGCTCCGCCGCTGAACACCGATGCGCCTGGCCTGCATCTGGTGCTGACCACCGACCGCCTCGGTTCGCTGGATATCGGCAGCGCGGTGCTCTACAAGCAGATGCGCGTCGGCAGCGTGCAGAGCTACCAGCTGTCGCGGGACCAGCAGCGCGTGGTGGTGGGCGTGCACATCGAGCCCGAATACATGCACTTGGTCAACGAGTCGACGCGCTTCTGGAACGCCAGCGGGGTTTCGCTCAAGGGTGGGTTGTCCGGGATCGAAGTGAAGAGCGAGTCCCTGCAGACTCTGGTCACCGGCGGCATCGCCTTCGCCACCCCGGACTCCAAGGCCAAGGCGGTGACCGGTGTGCGGCGCTTCGACCTGTTCGAGGACGAAGCCAAGGCGCTGGCGGTGGGCACCGTGCTGGAGATCGGTGTCGAGAGCGCCGAGGGCTTGCGCGAAGGTACGCCGATCCGCTTCAAGGGGCTCGAGGTCGGCAAGGTGGAATCGCTGACTTTGAACAAGGACCTCAGCGGCGTCCTGCTCAAGGCGCGGATCACCGAGGCCGAAGCGCGTATCGCCCGCGAGGGTACGAAGTTCTGGGTGGTCAAGCCGGAGTTCGGCCTGGCGCGCACGGCCAACCTGGATACGCTGATCGGCGGCCAGTACCTGGAAGTGCAGCCCGCCCAGCGCCCCGGTGCACCGCAGATGCGCTTCACGCTGAGCAAGGCGCCGTCGCTCGACGCGGTTCGCGAGGAAGGCCTGCACCTGGTGCTCAGCGCCGCACGGCGCGGCTCGTTGAAGCCGGGCGCGATCATCAGCTATCGCCAGGTGCCGGTGGGCAAGGTGACCGACTTCGAGCTGGGCCCGACCTCTGACCGGGTGCTGATCCACGCGCTCATCGAGCCGCGCTATGCGCCTCTGGTTCGCAGCGGGAGCCGCTTCTGGAATGCCAGCGGGTTCGGCGTCGACGCCAGCCTGTTCAAGGGCGTGCAGGTGCGCACGGAGTCCTTCGAGGCGATGCTGGAGAGCGGTATCGCCTTCGCCACGCCGAACAATCCGGAGATGGGCGGACCGGCGAGGCCGGGACAGACCTTCGCCCTGTTCGATGGTGCGGAGGACGCCTGGCTGCAGTGGGCGCCGAAGATCAAGCTGGAGAAGTAGGGCTGCCGAACGATCCGTCGTAACGCAGCGAGCGTGGGACCGATGTCGGATCACGCTTGCAGGATGGACTTCAGCCCGTCGCCTGGAGGTCCGTCAGGTGGTGGGAGGGTGGGCTGAAGCCCACCCTACGGTCGAGCAACGGATCAGGCCGGCTCGGCAGCCACCGGCTCGCGGCGGGCGATGAACTTCCAGTCGGCTTCGTCGATGTAGATGCCGTTGGGGCCGCTGCCGCCTTCCAGGTCGATGGCGCAGTGCGCCGAGACCTGCGGTTTCACCGAGGCGAGAATCGGTACGAAGCCGAGCTGCAGGCTGGTCTCGATCAGCGCCTGCTGGTTGCGCTCGTCGATGTCCGCCGCCTCGTCGAGGTAGTACGGCAGGCGCACGCGCCCGGCCTGCTCGCGGTCCATCAGGTGCAGCAGCAGGTACATGTTGGTCAGCGCTTTGATGGTCATGGTGGTGCCGTTGGACGCCGCGCCGTCGATGTCGGTGTGGATCACCGGCTGGCCGCCGACCTTGGTGATCTCGAACGCCAGCTCGAACAGGTCCTTGAGACCGAGCTGGTTGTGATTCGCCGCCACCAGCCGCGCCAGGTACTCCTTGGCTTCCTCGTTCTTCGCATCTTGGTCGCCGCTGTGCAGCAGGTCGAAGACCGACAGCGTCTCGCCTTCCTCGTACTGCCCGGCGCTGTGGATGATCTGGTCGATGTGCCGGAGGGCGTCCTTGTTCGGCGCCAGCACGATGCGGAAGCTCTGCAGGTTGGAGACCTGGCGCTTGTTGATCTCGCGGTTGAACAGCGCCAACTGGTGTTCGAGGTTGTCGTAGTCGCTGCGGATGTTGCGCAGGGTGCGGGCAATGTCGGTGACCGCCGCACGTCTGGCCTTCGCCAGCGTGAGGGCTTCGTCCTGGCGGTGCGCGTAGGCGTTGATCAGCAGGTGCAGGCGTCGCTCGACATCGTCCTCGCTGTCGAACTTCGCCACGCCCTTGAGGCGTACCTGGGCGTAGAGCGCCTCGATCTGGCCGTCGATGCGCTGCAGCGCCTGCCAGCTGTCCTGGTAGTCGCCCAGCAGCGGCAGCAGGTTGTCCAGCGAGTCGTCCACTGGGTCCATGAACGGCGTGCCGAACGGCAGGTCGGCCGGTAGCAGCTGGCGGCGGCGCAGCGCGTCTTCCAGGGTGCGCTCCTTGGCTTCCAGGTCGCCGAGCTGGCGGCCGATCAGCTGCAGCTTGGCCGACAGCTGCTGGACGCGCTCGGTGAAGGCATCGCTGGAACGCTTGAGTTCGTCCTGTGCGGCTTCGTGCTGGGCGAGCTGCTCGAGCTTGGTCTGCTCCTCGGCGGCCAGCGTCTGGCTGCGGCGGAAATCCTCCAGTGCCTTCTGCGCATCCAGCACCGCCTGGTACAGCGCCTCGGCCTGCGCCTTGCTCGCGGCGCGGTCGGCCGCGACGGCCTGCTGGGTCTTGAGCTGCTTCAGCTCGCGCTCGAGGCGATCCTTCTGGTCGCGCAGGGCGGCGCGGTCGGCCAGCGCCTGCAACGCCGGCGGTTCGATGTGCGAGAGGTCGATGGACAGGCCGGGCACTTCGAAGCGCTCGCCCTTGAAGGCGTCCAGCACCGCCTCGACGGATTTTACCCAGGCCTCGCCATCGTCCACGCGGATGCCTTTTTCGCCCAACGGCAGGCTGAACAGCTGGCCGTTGAACAGGCGCATCAGGCGATCGACATCGGCCTGGGAGAACTCCTCGCGCAGCCGCGAATAGCTGTTGTTGTCCGCATGGTCGAGCTGCTGCTTCACCGACTTCAGGCGTTTCTCCAGGTCGGCGAGACGTTCCACCAGATCCTCGCTGCTGAATTGCCGCGCCTGCGCCAGTGCGCCGGCCAGCTCGTCATGCGCGTCCTTGGCAGCGAGCAGCTGCTGTTCCAGCGGCGCCGCGCTGTCCACCAGGGCGAAACGGTTCTTCAGCACCGCGAGTTCGCCGAGCCAGCGCTGGATCTCGCTGATCTCGCGCTCCAGGCGCATCAGTTCGCTGGTGTCGCCGCGCTGCGCGTGCTGCAGGTTGTCCTGCTCGCCGCGGTAGTGCTCGGCCTGGATCACCAGTTCCTCTTTACGGGCATCGGCATAGTCGTGCCAGGCGCCCAGCAGGTTGTCGAGCAGCGGCGAGACGCGGTGCAGCTTGCCGCGCAGCAGCTCGCGTTGCGCCACGCCGGCGGCCAGCGCCTCGACCAGCGGGCCGGCGGCCACCAGCGCCTGGTAGTCGCCCTCCATGCGGCGCACGTCGCGGAACGCCTCCTCGGTGGCGGCGATGTAGTCGACGCTGCCCGAGCGCAGGCTGTGCTCGAAGGCATCGAGGAACAGCTGCTTGAGCTTGGCCGCGGTGATCTCGCGCATGTGCAGCAGGTTGATGAACAGCGCGCGGAAGGTCTTCAGGCTCTGCTCGCTGGTGGAACGCAGCGGGATCAGCGTGAGGTCCAGCGGAATCGAGGTGTGCCCGCCGACCAGCAGCCGGCGCAGTTCCTCGGGCTTGAGTTCGTAGGCCTTGATGCCCTCGCGCTCCAGTGCGTTGAACAGCTCGCGCTGCCTCAGGCAGGTGCCGTCCTTCTGGTAGTGCGCCAGGTCCAGCGAGCCGGCGTAGGCGAAGAACTGGTGGCCGAAGCCGCCGCCCGGTCCGCGCCCGGCCACGCCGATGACGTGCGGCCCGTGGGGCAGGGCGACCTCGACGAGGATGTAGCTGGTGTCGGAGGCGAAGTAGAAGCGCCGCGACTGTTCCAGGCTGTACTTGCCGAAGCTCATGTCCGACATGCGCGCGAGGATCGGGAACTGCAACGCGTTGATCGACGCCGACTTGCCGAGGTTGTTGGCGCCGTAGACCGACAGTGGGTTTTCCAGCGGGAACAGGCCGAGGCTGTAGCCGGCGGTGTTCAGCAGGGCGAAGCGGCGGATGCCGTAGCGTTCCTGGCTCATGCTTCAAACTCCTGTTCTGCGGCGATGGCGCGGGCCAGCGCTTCTTCTTCGGATTCTTCCGCGGTCTCGATGACCAGGATCTCGTCTTCCTCCTCGGCCACCAGCACCGGCGTCGGCAGCGGCAGGTCGCTGTGCAGCGCGGCGGCCAGGTCGCGGTCCTGCTGCACGGCAAGGCACACGTCGAGGAAGCGGTGCATCGGCGCGAGGAAGCGGTACACGCCGTTGTCCTCGCTGGCGAAGCCGAGCTGGGTCAGGCGGCGCATGACCTTCTCTTCAAGCTCTTCCTGGGTGGTGACTTCGGCCTGAAGGAACAGGTCCTTGTACTTCTCCAGCAGCGGCGGCAGCTCGTCGCGCCCGAGGCTGCCGCCGTCGAGCACGGCGAGCGGGTCTCGGCCGCCGTCGGCCAGATGCTCGACGAGGATGAAGGTGAACAGCGCCAGGCGCTGGGCGGTCTTGTTCACCTGCGCGCCCATCTGCTCGGGCACGAAGTAGTAGAAGCCACGGGTGTCGCAGACCAGCTCGAAGCCGAGCGCCTTGAACAGCGCACGATACGCGTCCTGCAGGTTGGACAGTTGGGCGTACAGCTCCGGGTCGCGGCGGCTGACATGGTAGCCCTTGAACAGCTCGCGGAAGATCGGCGCCAGCTGGGTCATTTCTTTCAGATCGATGTTCATACGCAATGCTCACGGGCAGTCGTAGGATGCGCGGTGCGCATCAGGTCGTCGGTTGCGGTGCGCACAGCGCACCCTACGGGCTGCGTAGGGTGCGCCTTGCGCACCGTGGAGCCGCGGGTGGCGCCGCTGGCGGTCGGTCGATTCGGTCGAGTGCTCAGGGCGCGGCTCCGATGAGGGCGAACGAGCTGAGGCTGACCCGGTGTTCGGCGGTCAGGTAATCGCGGCGCTCCAGGCGTTCGCGCTGGAAGCGCGCGTCGCGGGACAGGCGCGAGAACCAGTAGAGCAACTCGTCGGTGGCGCCTTCGGGTTCCTGTTCCAGCAGCCAGAGCATCAGGTCCGGCAGCGGCAGGGCGTCCTCGCAGCGCTCGAGCATTTCCCGCGCGGTGCGTGGCGCGCGCGGCGAGTCCCCCTTGCGCGTGCCGCTGGCCCGGGGGAACTGCGCTGGCTTGGGCTCGAATCGCGCCAGCGCATAGACGTAGGCCTCGACCTGCGATGCGCTGCCGAGGAAGGTGCTCTGCGGCCGGCTATGCAGCGGCAGCGAGGCCTGCGGCACGGCGTCGAGGCCTTTCTTGCGGATCGCCGACAGCGCCAGCGCGGCGCCCCGCGTCACCGCGTTGTGCCGGCGTGCTTCCTCGCGCAGCGGCAGTAGCAGTTCGCGGGCGCGGCGCAGGGTCAGCTGGGCCGTGGTCTGCATCTCCAGGATGCGTGCGTGGGTGCGCAGCAGCAGGTCGTCGTCGACCAGCTGGCCAAGGCGCTGCTGTTCGCCGAGCAGGCGCAGCAGCACCTGCTCGACGCGGCGCACGCCCTGCTCGAAGGCGCCATCGGCGGCGACCAGCTGGATCATCGGTTCGACGTACTCGTCCCAAGTCGCCAGCACTTCGGCATAGCGCTGGCGCAGCGGAATCTGCCGGTCGCTGGTCTTCGCCCGGTCGGCCACGCCGATTAGCGCCTGTTCGTCGTTGGCTAGCTTCTTCAGTACGTCGCGCACGCGCATGTCGAGCAGGCGCAGCTGGCGCGCCAGGTCCTGGCCGTCGCGCACTTCGAAGGCATCCTGGATGTAGCCGGCGAGGCGTTCCAGATGGCGCAGGTAGGCCTCGATCTCCAGGCACAGGCCGAGGCGGTGCTCGCGGCGCAGGTAGGCGAGGAAGTCGTGGATCTGCGCGTTCAGCTCGAAGCGGTTCGGGCTCTTGGCCACCGGCACGAGGATGTCCAGGCGAATCCACTGGTCGAGCAGGGCGGTGACGTCAGTGGGCGTGCCTTCGGGCAGTTGCGCGGTGAGCTGCAGGCGCAGCTCGACCAGGCTCAGGGTGCCGGCATCGAAGCGCTCGCAGAGCGGCTCAAGCAACGTCCAGTGTTCGGCGAGGGCGCGCAGCACGCGCTTGGGATCGATCATCGAAAGCGGTTCGGTCGTCACGGATAAGGCCGGCGATTGTACTGCAATGCACCCTTCGGGTCGGTACGCGCGTGACGAAAAGCGGGCGTTCTGGGCGACCGTCCATGCCGCGGACTTTCCGCGCGCCAGGGTTTCCGGCGACAATCGCCGCCCGTGTCAGGTCGCTTCGCGACCGCCAGGAATTTCGTCATGAGCTGCAACCGTCCCCTTCCCCTCCGCCCGGTGCCCGCGCCGTGATCGCCGAGCAGCGCCGCCGCGCCTACCTCAGCGCCATGCAGGTGGGCGTCTGGCTGCCGCGTGTCGAGCTGCCGTTCGCCGCGCCGTCGCGCCTGCCGCTGCTGGAACCCGGGGACGAACCGGTGGAACTGGGCGAGGAGGCCGCGCCAGCGGTGGGTGTTGCGCCGAGCGCCGCGGCGCCCGTCACGCCTCCCACTGCCGCGCCGGCGCCGAGCGAAGCGCCGCGCCCCCGCGTGGAGATGCCGCGTCCGGCCGTTGCGCCGGTGGAAACCCGCAGCGAAACGCCGAGCGCGCCCGCCGCTCTGCCGCCGCCGCGTTTCGCCCTGCAACTGTTGCGCGCTGGCGACTGTTTGCTGCTGGTCGAACTGCCCACCGGCGAGCCGTTCCAGAGTCGCGACCCGGCCTACCTGCTGCTTCGGGACATGCTGCGCGCCGCCGGCCTGCCGGACAGCCCGCTGCAGGTCGGCGACGGCGAACCGATCCGCTGGCCGCTGCTGGTGCGCGGCGGGATGGACCAGGGTCCGGAGGCCGCGCGCGACTACGTGCAGGGCGTACTCGCCGGCGAACTCGAGCAGGGTGGGCGCTGCACCTGGCTGATCGGCACGCCGGCGCTGCGTTTCGCTGGCGAAGTGGACGAAACCGCGTACAACCGCGAGGTGCAGGTCGACGGTCTCGGCGTGCTCTGGGCACTGCCGGGGCTGGAACTCTTGATCGACGAACCGGCCCGCAAGGGTGAACTGTGGAAAGCCATGCGCCGGCTCATGCCGCGCTGGCTGTCGCAGCCTGAATGAGAGCGCCATGAGCGACACGCTGACCTTCCGCCGGATGACCGAGGCGGACCTCGACGCCGTGCTGGCCATCGAGAACGCCGCGTTCAGCCATCCGTGGACCCGCGGCATCTTTCTCGACAGCATCAAGTCCTACGAGTGCTGGATGATGTTCGAGGGCGACTGCCAGGTGGGCCACGGGGTGATCAACATGATCCTCGATGAAGCGCACCTGCTGAACATCACCATCGGCCCGCAATTCCAGGGCCGCGGCCTTGGCCTGCACCTGCTGGAGCAACTGATGCGGCGCGCCCGCGAGTGCTCGGCCAACGAGTGCTTCCTCGAACTGCGCGCCTCCAACCTGCCGGCGTATCGCCTGTACGAGCGCTACGGCTTCAACGAGATCGGCCGCCGCCGCGGGTATTACCCCGCCGAAGGCGGTGGGCGCGAAGATGCGCTGGTGATGGCCTGCACGCTGCTCGATTGAGCGAGGCCGTCTTCCGCCTCGCGCAGGCGCAGAAGCAGAAAACGAAAAAGGGCCGCTAAGCGGCCCTTTTGCATCGCGGGATCGTCACTCCGGTTTCACGTCCCGCGCCGAGTCCAGCGGCGCTTCGCCGGCCAGTTCCTCGTCGCTCATGCCCAGCTCGTCGGTGCGCTCGTCGCGTTCGCTGCGCAGGGGTTCGCTGGGTTTCCAGGGTTTGCCATCGAGGGGATGGACGCGTGCTTCCTGGGCTTCGTCGAGCCCGCCGCCGGCCCCGATCTCCGCTTCGTCGACGATGCTCAGGTCATAGTCGGCCGCGTCGCCGCTGCCCGGCTCGCCGGCATCACGGGCGGCCGTTTCGTCGAGCAGGGTTTCCGGGCTCAGGTCGTCCATCGTCACGCCGTCTTCGTGCTCGTCCGGGCCGAGCGCCTCGCCGCCGGTCATGCCGGCTTCGCGGACGCGCTTGTCGGGGAATTCGCGTTCCAGCTCGGCGGCGGGTCGAATGTCGCCGGCGCGGCCTTCGTGCTGATCGTCATCGTTGAAGTCCAGCGGGTGGACGGATCCCATGCGGTCCTCGGTATCGTCGATTTCCTGGGGTACGTAGGGTTTGCGCTCGGTACTCATGGCGGTCTCCTCGGATTGGCGCTGTCGAGGGTGTGACCGGGAGGGGCGGTGAAGATTCAGGCAGCCAGCCGGACGGCGAGCCCCGGAACAACCCGGGCTTGCGGGCAGTCACACCCACATGAACGATTTTTCCCCAAGCAGCGGATCGGACCTTGATCGCTGGGCTTTTTTCTTCGACGTCGACGGCACGCTGGCAGACATTCAGCCCCGCCCCGAGCTCGTTTTCATTCCCGAAACCACCCTCGAGGCGCTGGCCGAACTGCAGCGTCGCGGCGCCGCGGTGGCGGTGATTTCCGGCCGCCCGCTGGCGCAGATCGATCAGCTTCTGCAGTCGCTCGAGTTGCCGGCCGCCGGTGTGCACGGCGCCGAACGGCGGCGGGCCGATGGTGAGTTGCAGGCGCCGGATCTCGACCTGGCGGCATTGGACGGCGTCGAGGGCGAGCTGGAAGCGGCCTGCAGCGAGTACCCGGCCCTGCGCCTGGAGAACAAAGGCATCGCCTTCGCCCTGCATTACCGTGAGGCCCCCGAACTGGAGGACGTCGCCCGGCAGATCGCCGAGTCCTTCGTTGCCCGATATCCACGCCTGCTCAGCCTGCAGCCGGGCAAGTGCGTGTACGAACTCAAGCCGAAGGGCGCAAACAAGGGCGAGGTGATCCGGCGCTTCCTGGACGAGGAGCCCTTCCGCGGCCGTGTGCCCGTGTTCGTCGGCGACGACCTCACCGACGAGGCGGGTTTCGCCGTGGTCAATGCGCTGGGCGGGCTGTCGATCAAGGTCGGCGAGGGCGCCAGCGTGGCGCAGCGGCGGTTGCCCTCGGTCGCCGCGGTCGGCGAGTGGATCGCCGCACGCCTTACCCAACCCCTTAGCGACATCGACAAGAATTATTCGGAGAAACGGTTATGAGTCGTCTGGTGGTGGTATCCAACCGGGTCGCCCCGATCAAGGAAGGCAAGGCCGTGGCCGGCGGTCTGGCGGTGGGCGTATTCGACGCCCTGCGCGATTCCGGTGGCGTGTGGTTCGGCTGGAATGGCGAAGTCACCAGCCAGCCCAAGCTGGTCTGCGAGACCGTGGGCAGCATCACCTACGCCACGATCGGCCTGAACAAGCGCGATTACGACCAGTATTACCGGGGCTTTTCCAACGCCACGCTGTGGCCGATCTTCCACTACCGCATCGATCTGGCGCGCTACAACCGCGATGAATACGAAGGCTACCGGCGGGTCAACCGCATGCTCGCCGAACAGCTCAAGCCGCTGCTGCAGCCCGACGATGTGCTCTGGATCCACGACTACCACCTGATTCCGTTTGCTGAGGAATGCCGCCAGCTGGGCATTCGCAACCGCATCGGTTTCTTCCTGCACATTCCTTTCCCGGCGCCGGAGATCCTCACCGCGATCCCGCCGCACAACGAGCTGCTCAAGACTTTCTGTTCCTATGACCTCATCGGCTTCCAGACCGAGGTCGACCGCCAGGCCTTCGAGGACTACATCGCCCGCGAGGTGCGCGGACTGATCGGCGCGGACAACGCCATGACCGCCTACGGCCACGATTTCCGCGCCAAGCACTACCCGATCGGTGTGATGCCGGACGAGATCCGCAAGACCGCCGAGTCCTACCGCGGCCGCCGCAATATGATCGGTCGGCGCGAGTCCGGCGAGCCCTGCGAGACGATCATCAGCGTCGACCGCCTGGATTATTCCAAGGGGCTGGTGGAACGCTTCGGCGCGTACGAAGAGCTGCTCGACCGCTTCCCGCAGCACCGGCGCCAGGTGCAGTTCCTGCAGATCGCGCCGACCTCGCGATCCGATGTGAAGACCTACCAGCATATCCGCCAGCAACTCGAGACCCAGGCGGGGCACATCAACGGCCGCTATGCCGACCTCGACTGGATGCCGCTGCACTACCTGAACAAGAGCCACGAGCGGAAGATCCTCATGGGGCTGTTCCGCGCGGCGAGGATCGGCCTGGTCACGCCGCTGCGCGACGGCATGAATCTGGTCGCCAAGGAGTACGTGGCTGCGCAGAATCCGGATGACCCCGGCGTGCTGGTGCTGTCGCGCTTCGCCGGAGCGGCGCGCGAGTTGAGCTCGGCGGTGATCGTCAACCCATACGACCGGGTCGGCATGGCCGAGGCGCTGGACCGCGCGCTGCGCATGCCGCTGGAGGAGCGCAAGGACCGCTACGAAAGCATGATGAGGGTGATCCGGCAGAACGATCTGGCCGGCTGGCGCGACAATTTCCTCCGCGACTTGCGCGGCCCCGCCTCGCGCCCCGTGCTGCTGCGCCAGACGCCCGCCCGCGCGGTGTGACGCCTGCCGGCCGCGGCTTGTCAAAGCCCGCGACCGGTTCGCAAGTGGCGATTCCGGCGACGACAGGGGTAGCGACGATGAGCGATCTAAAGCAGCTGTTCGACAACAACGAACGCTGGGCCGAGGCGATCAAGGAGGAGGACCCGCAGTTCTTCGCCAAGCTGGCCAAACAGCAGGCGCCCGAGTACCTCTGGATCGGCTGTTCCGACGCCCGCGTGCCGGCGAACGACATCGTCGGCCTGCTGCCCGGCGACCTGTTCGTGCACCGCAACGTCGCCAACGTAGTGCTGCACACCGATCTCAACTGCCTCTCGGTGGTCCAGTACGCGGTCGACGTGCTCAAGGTGAAACATATCCTGGTCACCGGCCACTACGGTTGCGGCGGCGTGCGCGCGGCGTTGCGCGATGACCAGTTGGGCCTGATCGACGGCTGGCTGCGCACCATCCGCGACCTTTATTACGAACAGCGCGAGCACATCGCCCAGTTCCCCACCGAGGAACAGAAGGTCGACCGCCTCTGCGAGCTGAATGTGATCCAGCAGGTGGCCAACGTCAGCCACACCACCATCGTCCAGAACGCCTGGCACCGCGGCCAGAGCCTGTCGGTGCACGGCTGCATCTACGGCATCAAGGACGGACGCTGGAAGGACCTCAACGTGACCGTCGCCGGTCTGGAACAACTGCCCTCGCAATACCGCCTGCGCCCGCAAGCCTGACGGCTAGGCGAAGCGCTCCGCGTAGGCCTGCGGGCTGACGGACAGGTGCTTCTGGAAGGTGCGGCGCAGGTTCTCCGGGTGGCCGAATCCGGTCAGCCGCGCCACGCTGCCGATCGAGCAACTGGCGTCCTGCAACAGTGCGCGCGCCGCCTCCAGGCGAATCTTCTCCACATAACGCCCCGGCCCCATGCCCAGCTCGCGGACGAACACCCGCGACAGCGTGCGCGGCGCCATGCTCGCGCGGTCGGCCAGCGCCTCCAGCGAGAGGTCTTCGCCCAGGTGCGCCGGAATCCACTCCAGCAGGGCCGCCAGGCGCGGCACCGTGCGGTTCTGTTCGGCGAGCAGCGGGCTGAACTGCGCCTGATCGCCGGGCCGGCGCAGGAACATCACCAGCCTTCGCGCCACCGCCAGGGCCAGCGGTCGGCCGAGGTCGGCCTCCACCAGAGCCAGCGCCAGGTCGATGCCGGCGGTGATGCCGGCCGAGGTGAAGATATGCCCATCGCCGTCGCGGTTGCGTGGGTCGTAGGTGTGCAGCCGCTCGCCCTGCACGCGCACGCCGGGGTACTGGCGCAGGGCGTCGAGGTCGTCCCAGTGGGTGGTTGCCGCATGGCCGTCGAGCACTCCCGCGGCGGCGAGGATCAGTGCGCCGGAACACACCGAGCCGAGCCGCCGCACCCGGCTTTCGGCAAGCCGCAGCCAGGCGAGCAGGGCAGCGTCGGCGCAGGGCGTATCGATGTCCATGCCGCCGGGCACCAGCAGGGTGTCCAATTCGCCAGGGTCGACCTCGGGCCAGGCGCGGTCGACGCACAGCCGCAGGCTGGCGGACGTAGCGACCGGCTGCAGGTCGGCGCCCAGCAGGCTGAGGGCATAGGCCGGCGGCAGGCCGTGGCGACGACGCTCCTCGTTGGCCGAGGCGAACACCTGCAGCGGGCCAGTGACGTCCAGCCCGACCACCTGGGGAAAGATCAGGCAGGCAATCTGTCGCGGCGGATTCATCGCAGGTTTCCTCGTGAGCGGTGACCGAGTATGCCGCGTGGCTATATTTGTGGACAGCCCACGATTATCGCCACCTTCACGTCTGCCTTCAGCTGCGCGAGTCGGCGTCCCAGTCGTACTGCATCTGCCGCGCGGTGGCTTTGGCCGCCGCCAACCCGAGTACGCGACCGACCAGGTGCAGGCTCATGCCGATGCCGGCTGAGATTCCGGCGGAGGTGAGCAGCTTTCCGTGGTCGACGAAGGGCACCGAGCCGACCACCTCCAGCGCTGGAAAGCTCGAGCGCAGGTCGTCGAGGTCCTCCCAGTGGGTGGTCGCGGTGAGGCCGTCGAGCAGGCCGAGCCTGGCCAGCAGGAACGCGCCGGTGCAGACCGAGGCCGTGATCGCCGCGCGGCCCGCGTTCTCGCCGATCCAGCCCAGGGTCGCGGCATCCTCCAGCGGCTGGCTGACCACGCCGCCGGGCACGATCAACAGGTCTAGCGCCGGGTGTTCGCCGAATGCCGCACCGGGCACCACCTGCAGGCCATGCCGCGCGGCGACCGGTTCCGAGGTCGCGGCGACGGTGGTCACGCGGAACGCGGGGTGTCCGAGCAACCCGTCGCGCGCCGCGACGCGGGACGCCACGGAAAACACTTCGAACGGTCCGGCGAAATCCAGCACCTCGACACCGGGGAACAGCAGGATGCCGACCTCCAGAGGACGACCGGTAACGGTTTGCGCAAGGGATTCGTGTGAATTGTGCATGGGCAGCTCCGCCGAAGATTCATGGCTGCGATCATCCCTCCGCCTGTGGTTGGCGAGAATGACAATAGGCCCACGGAAATGGCCATTCGCTCGTGGCGAACAGGGGCGGCGACGAAGGAAGGACCATCCCCGAGCCGAACGACGGGCATAAAAAAGGGCTTCCTCGGAAGCCCTTTCAACAGCTGGTCACGGTCGCCGGGCTATTTCTTCTCCGTCGGCTTGCCGAGCTGGATGCTCTTCACCGTTTCTTCCTGGAATTCGTAATGCGTTGCGGTGGGCGGCGCCGAACCCGGCGCGGGCGGGGTGATCGGTGCTGGCGCGAACGCCGGGGCGGGCGGCGGCGCGTCGCTGCCGAAAACCGGCTTGCCGTTGAAGCGCACCGACTGCAGGAATTCGTTGAAGGTCGGCGGCAACTGGCCGGCGAAATGCGAAACGAAGACCCATCCGGCGGCCACTCCCAGTGCCAGGGCGGCGATCAAACCCCAGGGGGCGCTCTTTCTTCGACGCAGGTGCGAGGGGGCGTCGTTTTTTTCTGCTTGCATCCTGATCTCTTCGCGGTATCCGGCCGGTCAGCCGTAGGCCCGCAATTATGCCGCGCCGGCCACGGTGCGGCAGCAAACTTCGCGAGGTAAACGGGCGGATCGCCAACTGGCGGGCAAAGAAAAGCCCGCGGGAGGGCGGGCTCAAGCCGTAACAAACACAAAGGAGTTACTTGCGTCAGAAAGAGACGTTACAGGGCGCAGTGTGAAGGATTCGTGAAACGCGTTGGCGCTGCCAACGGCATCTCCCCGGACGGGCTTTTCACCCTCGAAGCCGCGAATTTGGCGGTCCAGGGAATTCCCCGCCGCTCCGGCTTGTCCGAACCGGTAGCGCAAAGAAAACTGGAGCAGAGCAGATGGACAGAAGAAACCGACCAACCGAAGCTCCCATGCCGCTCGCGCGGCAACAGGCCAGGGAGCTCGCTACCGAACGCCTGCTGGCCGAACTCTTCGGTAGCGCCGATGGCGAGGAGTCCGATATCGGCGCAAGGCCAGCCCCTAGCAGGGAAGTCAGCCTGCACCTCGACACCGAAGTCCTCGCCGCCTTCCAGGAAACCGGCACCGACTGGCAAACCCGCATCAACAAGGCCCTCGCCCATTGGCTGGCCGAGCATGATCCGAAGGAATTGAGCCGCGCGTGAACGCCGGCTGACCACCTCGGCAACGCCCCAACGAAAAGGGCCTGCCTTTCGGCAAGCCCTGGATCTGTCCGGGTGGACCTCGGTTCACGCCTGTCCGGCTGGCGACAGGCGGCCGGACAACTAGACGGCCCCGACCGCCAGCGCTTTTTGCCGACGATACAGAATCGTCGTCGCCGTGAACCCGCACATCGCCGCGAACATCAGCCAGCAGGCCGGGGACGCCTTGTCGCCCGTCGCCTGGACGAGCAGCGTCGAGATCGCCGGGGTGAAACCGCCGAACACCGCGGTGGCCAGGCTGAACGCCAATGAAAACCCGACTACCCGCACGTTCTGCGGCATGACCTCGGTGAGCGCGGCGACCATCGCGCCGTTGTAGATGCCGAAGAAGAACGAGAAGTACAAAAGGACGGCGAGCAGCCGTTCGAAACTCGCCGCCTCCGCCAGCCAGTGCATGGCGGGGTAGGCGGTGAAGATGCACAGCAGCGATATCGCCAGCAGCAGTGGACGGCGGCCGAGGCGGTCGGAGAGGGTGCCGCCGATGGGCAGCCAGATGAAGTTGCTGACGCCGACCAGCAGCGTGACCATCAGGCTGTCGGTCGCGCTCAGATTCAGCACGGTCCTGCCAAAGGTCGGGGTGTAGACCGTGATCAGGTAGAAGGTGGTGGTGGTCATGGAGGCCAGCAGGCCGCCGGCCAATACGGTGCTCCAGTTGTCCCGCATCGAGCGGAAGACTTCGCGCGTGGTGGGACGATGGCTACGGGCTTTGAAGGCCGCGGTTTCTTCCAGCGAACGGCGAATGATGAAGATGAAGGGGATGATCAGGCAGCCGATGAAGAACGGAATACGCCAGCCCCAGGCGGCGATTTCGGTGGTTTGCATCGTAGCGTTGAGGGTGTAACCCAAGGCCGCCGCGACGACTATGGCCACCTGCTGGCTGGCCGATTGCCAACTGGTATAGAAGCCGGTGCGACCGAGCGTGGAAATTTCCGCCAGGTACACGGAGACGCCGCCCAGTTCCGCGCCGGCGGAAAAGCCCTGCAGCAGCCTGCCCAACAGCACCAGGATCGGCGCGGCCACGCCGATGCTGGCATAGCCCGGCACCAGGGCGATCAGTACGGTCCCGCTGGCCATGATCGAGAGCGTCACGATCAGCCCCTTGCGCCGGCCCACTTCGTCGATGTACGCCCCCAGCACGATGGCGCCCAGCGGACGCATCAGGAATCCGGAACCGAAGACCGCGAAGGTCATCATCAGCGAGGCGAACTCGCTGGTGGCAGGAAAGAAGGTCTGGGAGATGTAGGTGGCGTAGAAGCCGAACAGGAAGAAGTCGAACTGCTCGAGAAAGTTGCCGCTGGTGACCCGCAGGATGGCGCCCAGTTTGGACCCGCGGGACGGGGTTGTTGCCGTTGTCGTTTTCATCATGGCTACCGTTGCTCACTATTGTTTTTGAAATGAGTGCCTTGACCGTCAGTCGCTTGCGGCGTTGATCGGGTTGGGTTGACGCTTTTCGATGGCGTGCTTGAGCAGCGCTGCGCTGCGGAAGATGCCGTGGGCGAACTTGCTGTAGGGCATGGTCAGGAAAAACGCCATGACCAGGCCGAGATGGAGGGCGAGCATCGCGCCCAGGGCGCTGGTGTCGCGCAGGGCGAGTAGCGCCAGGCCGCTTGCGCTGACCAGAAACAGCAGTGCGATGAAGCCGCGATCCATGGGTTTTTGCTTCTCGTCGCCGTGCGCGGGGTCGCGGCGCAGGTTCAGCCAGAGGAGACCCGCCGGACCGATCAGCAGGCCGATGCCGCCGGCGATACCTAACATCACCGGCACGCTGAAGATCGGGTAAGGCGCCGGCCACTTCAGCAGGTAGTGGAAGAGCGTGGCGACACCGGTGGCCGCGAAGCACAGCATGAAGCCGTAGAAGGTCAGGTGGTGGAACCGGCGGCGCCACAAGGTGAAGCGATCGTCGGCGTTGTTGCAGCCTTCGCCGTGGCCGCCATCCAAGTACTTCAGCGTCGCGACGTTGGCCGTGGCCTCAAGAGCCGCGGAGGTTTTCAGCGGCACTGGCGCCGCCGGCGGTGAAACGTTGCGCCAGAAGCGCCGCACACCCAGCGTCAGTGCGAGTACCGCGAAGCCGAACACCGAGCCGAACATGAGCGCCAGGGTGTTGTGCGGGAAAATCCGATAGAAGTCGCCGCCGGGAACGACCGTGAACAGGTTGCCCATGAGCATCAGGGTCAGGCACAGGAACAGCGCCAGTCCTGCGCCGGACGCCAGCGCCAGGGTCAGGCCGTTGCGCTTGTACAGCTTACCCATCGCCCGCGGCCAGGCGTATTCGGCGTAGGTGTCCAGGCGCACCTTGGCCATGGCCTTGGGTACGTTGACGTCGAACTCGTGGGGGGCGGCGTATTGGCAGGCGTGCAGGCACGCACCGCAGTTGTGGCACAGGTTCGCCAGGTAATGAATGTCTGCCTGGGCGAACTCCAGGCGACGGGTCATCGCCGGAAACACCGCGCAAAAGCCTTCGCAGTAGCGGCAGGCATTGCAGATGGTCATCTGCCGCTGGACTTCACGTTCGTCCAGATTCAGCAACGGGATCAGACCGCCCGACATGTGTGGATCAAACAGCTGCATGGCGAGGCTCCGTGTGTGCAGATGAAATGCCACAGCCGGCCGAAGCGGCCGCCTGCACGCCGGCGATGCGGCCGAACGCGGTGCCGATGGCCATGCCGATGCCGGCGGTGTAGCCCTTGCCGAGGACGTTGCCGGCCATCATTTCTCCCGCGACGAACAGGTTGGGGCTCGCCTTGCCGTTGAAGTGCACGGCGGCGGTTTCGTCGGTGGCGAGGCCGAGGTAGGTGAAGGTGACGCCCGGTTTGAGTGGGTAGGCGTAGAACGGCGGTTTCACCAGTGGCCGCGCCCAGTGGGTCTTGGCGGGCAGCAGGCCCTGGGTGTGGCAGTCGTCCAGCGCCGTGTGATCGAAGGTGCCGATGCGGCAGGCGGCGTTGTAGTCCTCGACGGTCTTGACGAATCGCTCCTGCGGCAGCTTCAGCAGGCGGGCGAGGTCGTGCAGGGTGTTGGCGGTGGTTCCGGGAAACACCGGCGGCATGAAGCGGCCGATGGCCTGCTGGTCGATGATCGAGTACGCCTGCTGACCGGGCTGCCCGGCCACCAGACGCCCCCAGATCGCGTAGCGCTTCGGCCAGAAATCCTCACCCTCGTCGTAGAAGCGCTCGCCGTCGCGATTGACCACCACACCCAGGGATACGCAGTCGATTCGGGTGCAGATGCCGCCGTCGTAGAGGGGCGCGCGGGCATCGATCGCGACCATGTGCGCTTGCGTAGGATCGCCGATCACATCGGCGCCGAGGTCGAGCATGCGGCGCAGGAGGATGCCGGTATTGAATCGGGTGCCGCGGATCAGGAAGTTGTCCGACGGCCATTCGCCGCGTTCGTTCTGGCCCCAGGCTTCGCGCAGCCATTCACGGTTGGACTCGAAGCCGCCGGCCGCCAGCACGCAGGCGCGGGCTTCGATGCGTTCCGCCGGGAAGCGCTGACCGTCGACCTCACGTTCGCCCACATGGGCGGCGACGAACCTGCCGTCATCCAGCTCGATGTCGGTCACAGGCACGCTGTAGCGAATCTTTACCCCCAGGCGCTCGGCGCTGCGGAAGTACGCATTGACCAGCGCCTTGCCGCCACCCATGAAGAAGGCATTGGTCCGCGCCACGTGCAGCGCGCCGGACAGCGGCGGCTGGAAGTGCACGCCGTGTGAGCGCATCCAGTCGCGACAGGAGGATGACGCCCGGATGGCAATGCGGGCGAGCTTTTCATCGGTGAGGCCGCCGGTGACCTTCAACAGGTCCTGCCAGTACTCCTCTTCCGGGTAGGCATCGACCAGCACGTCCTGCGGTTCGTCGTGCATGCAGCGCAGGTTGCGGGTGTGCTGGGAGTTGCCTCCACGCCAGATTTTCGGAGAAGCCTCCAGCAGCATTACGCTGGCGCCTGTTTCTCGCGCCATCAGAGCGGCGCACAAGGCAGCGTTGCCACCCCCTATGACTAAGACGTCGATCATTACCGTTCCTCGATGTGCAAGGAGGCGGAAACGAGTGCTCCTTGCGAGCGGGGTGAACGATAGGGCGGGGACTAAGGGGGTCGAAAGGCGGCTTTTGACGCGGGGTGTTTAGTTTTTCTAAAGGCTTGTCGGCAGGGAATGTCCTCTACGCGTGAAGAGGGTTACGCTTCGACTCCCTCCAGCCAGGTAGCGCCAGGCCATTGCTTGTCGACGACCAGCTGCCGCGCCACGTCGAGTATGACCAGCCGCGCGGCCAGCGCCGCCGGCGAGAGTTCATCATCGGCCAGCGTCGCCAGGAGGTTGCGCCGGCCCACATGCGGATCGGCAATCCGGATCAGCGAGAGTCCGGACCCGTCTTTCAGTGCAGCGGCCGCGCCCGGTTGTATGGTCGCCGCGTGACCGGCCCGAACGGCGTTCATCAACACGGCGAGGCCGTCGACCTCCATGATGACATTCGGCGTCAGTCCGACCCGCTCGAACGCGCTCATCAATGCCGAGCGCAATCCATGCTGGGCGCTGGGCATCACCAGCGGCAGGCCGCCCAACTCGGCCAACTGCACGCTGTCACCCGCCGGCGCCTGAGGCAGCTCGGGCGAAGCGATGACGAACAGCTTTTCGTCCAGCAGTGGCGTCACGCTCCAGCGTTTTCCCCCGTCGAGATGGAAGAGGATGGCGAGGTCGATTTGCCGTGCGTTGAGCTGCGCCGCCAGGTGGCCGGAGAGCATCTCCACCATATGCAGCTGGATGTCCGGATAACGCGCGCGCATGGCGTTGATCAACGGCAAGGCGAGCACCGTCGCGGTGGTCGGTGGCAGGCCGACACTGACATAACCGCTCATTCGCCCGCGATGGGCCGCCATGATCGCGTTTTCAGCCTGGCGCAGCGTGAGTTGGGCATGGTGCAGAAACGCGAACCCGGCGCTGGTGGGCGTGACGCCGGTGGAGGTCCTGTTCAGCAGACGGGTGCAGAGTTCGCTTTCCAGCTTGAAAACCTGCTGGCTGAGGGCCGACACGCCAACCTCCAACTCAAGCGCCGCACGCCCCAGGCTGCCAAGCTCGACGATCTTCACGAAATAGCGCAGTTGTCTCAATTCCAAGGTGGCTGCTTCCTGCGAGTCTGTTGTCCGGCTGCCTGAACGGAGGCGCGGGCCTGTCGAGTGCCTGTTCCGGGCCGGCTTCTGCCTGCCGATCCTGGGCGAAATGCATCCCCGTGTTCACCGCTCACCCGATAGGGAAACCATCCGAGAGGGACCCTACGTTTCGGGCGGACGTCGGTAAAGCGATTTTGCAGCGCTTATCTGATGCCGAAGATCGCTTAACAGCCATATGTATCTGCGTGCTAACTGGCCGGCTGCCGGCCGCGCTGGGAGGAGGGCAAATAAATGGCTCAAGAAGCCAGCTTCAATCCAGCGCATCGAGAGACGTGCGATTCCCGTCGGGAAGCGGGTCAGACCTGCGCGCAGCCGGATCGACGATCGATGGCGGATTCGCTGCGTGTGGCCTGATTCAGGGTCGCGGAACGTCCGAATCGTTGACTACCCCCGAGGGGGCGCGCCATGGCAACCCAATGGCGTCCACCCGGGAGAAGTTTCGCATGAGCCTGGACAGCCCGTAGTCGCCACCCCAAAACAAAAAGGGCCTACCTTTCGGTAAGCCCTTGATTTGTTTGGTGGCTACGCAGGGACTTGAACCCCGGACCCCAGCATTATGAATGCTATGCTCTAACCAGCTGAGCTACGTAGCCAAGTGGCGCGCATTATTCTCAGCTAGCTCCTTGCTGTCAACCCCATGAGCGTTTTTTTCGAAGTGCTATCAAGCGCTTAGCGTTCAGCTGCGTCCGTTGCGGGCAAATGATCTGCGGAGGCATGGGCGAGGAGGGTTTTTTCGGTGTCTCGCTGGCGTTTTTGCCCTGTGGCGCTGTCTTGTTAGCTATCCGGCGCAGCACTTAGTGCGCGTTTCGCCATGAATGAGGAGACTTCGATGCCCGCGTTTTACACCCACCGTCCCTATCACTGCGCGCCGGTCGTCTGCCGGCTATGGCTGGGGGCGCATTGCGTGTCGAGGGGCGCCGAGGCAGGGTGCGTGCGGCCATGAGCGTTTCGGGTCTGTTGCGTGGGTTGATCGGCGTGCTGGTGGTCGTCCTGCTGCTGGTGCTGGCCGCGCTGTTCTGGCCGGCGGCGCAGTGGCTGCCTAGGGTGCTGCCTGACGACATGCGCGTCGAGGGTGTCAGCGGTTCGCTGATCAAGGGCGCCGGCGATCGTCTGTATTGGCGCGGGCAGCCGCTCGGGCCGTGGACGTGGCGGATGACCGGCGCGGACCAGGTCGACCTGCGGCTGGGCGCGCTGGGGCAGGGCGAGTGGAACCTGCGCCTGGGCGGCTGGCCGCCGGCCTGGTGGCTGGAGGTTTCCGGCGGCGATCTGCTGTGGGCGCAGAACGGCCAGCTGGGGCTGCTGCAGGGGCGTTTCAGCGGGCAACTGAGCCTGCGCGGCAATACCGATGGCTGCACCGCATCCAGTGGTGAACTGCAGACCAGCAATGCGGCGGTAGCCTTTCCGCCGATGACGCTGGGCTCGGCGCGCTTCCGCCTGGATTGTGCAGACGAATATCCGGTGCGTCTGGACCTGGTCCGCCGCGGCGAGCACGAACTGTCGTTCCAGCTCGACCTGGAAACCGCGCGTGGCCTGGTGAAGGGCGAACTGGTCCCGGGCAGCTCGCTGTCGCGCTTGGGCAGCGATTTCGGCCTGCTGACGCCGAACCAGCGCAAGGTCGACCAGCCGCTGGCCTGGTGATCGGCCGCACCTATCGGTGCCCAGACGCGGCGATTGCCTTCCATGAAAAAGCCCGGCATGAGGCCGGGCGTTTTCGTCGTCGAGCAAGGCTCAGACGTTGAAGCGGAAGTGCATCACGTCGCCGTCCTTGACGATGTACTCCTTGCCTTCCAGGCGCCATTTCCCGGCTTCCTTGGCGCCGGCTTCACCGCGGTACTGGATGAAGTCGGTGTAGGCGATGACTTCGGCGCGGATGAAGCCTTTCTCGAAGTCGGTGTGGATCACGGCGGCGGCCTGCGGTGCAGTGGCGCCAACCTTGATGGTCCAGGCGCGGACTTCCTTCACCCCGGCGGTGAAATAGGTCTGCAGATTGAGCATCTGGTAGCCAGCGCGGATCACGCGGTTCAGGCCGGGCTCCTCGAGGCCGAGGGATTCGAGGAACATGTCCTTCTCCTCGCCGTCGTCGAGTTCGGCGATTTCCGCCTCGATCTTGTTGCACACCGGAACCACCAGGGCGCCCTCGGCGTCGGCGATCGCCTTCACCACGTCGAGATACGGGTTGTTCTCGAAACCGTCCTCGGCGACGTTGGCGATGTACATCACCGGCTTGCTGGTGAGCAGGTGGAAGCCGCGAACCAGTGCCTTCTCATCGTCACCCAGACCGCGCAGCAGGGTGCGAGCCGGCTTGCCTTCGGTGAAGTGCGGGATCAGCTTTTCCAGCAGCGCCTTCTGCGCCACGGCGTCCTTGTCGCCGCCCTTGGCGTTTCGGGTCACTTTCTGCAGCTGTTTCTCGCAGCTGTCGAGGTCGGCGAAGATCAGTTCCAGGTCGATGATCTCGATGTCGCGCTTGGGGTCGACCGAGTTCGACACGTGGATCACGTTGTCGTCGTCGAAGCAGCGCACCACGTGGGCGATGGCATCGGTCTCGCGGATGTTGGCGAGGAACTTGTTGCCCAGGCCTTCGCCCTTGGAGGCGCCTTCCACCAGGCCGGCAATGTCGACGAACTCCATCGTGGTGGGCAGGATGCGTTCGGGCTTGACGATCTCCGCCAGCGCGGCGAGGCGTTCGTCGGGCATCGGCACGATGCCGCTGTTCGGCTCGATGGTGCAGAACGGGAAGTTCTCCGCGGCGATACCGGACTTGGTGAGGGCGTTGAACAGGGTGGACTTGCCGACGTTGGGCAGGCCGACGATGCCGCAGTTGAATCCCATGGTGTGTCCCTCGCGAAATGGTCGCGGAGCGAAGTGGAGGTTAAGCCTTCTGGCTGTGCAGCTGCTGCATGGCACGGGTCCAGTTGCCGTCGAGGATATCGGGCAGGACGCCGAGCGCGAAATCGATGCTGGTATCGAGCATTTCCTGTTCGCTGCGCGGGGCGCGACCCAGGACATAGCCGGAGACCAGGCTGGCATGGCCAGGATGGCCGATACCGAGGCGCAACCGGTGGAAATCGTTGCGGTTGCCGAGCTGGGCGATGATGTCGCGCAGGCCGTTGTGGCCGCCGTGGCCGCCGCCCTGTTTGAGCTTGGCAACGCCAGGAGGCATGTCGAGTTCGTCGTGCGCCACCAGAATCGCCTCCGGAGCTATCCGGAAGAAGTTCGCCAAGGCCGCCGCGGCCTGGCCGCTGCGGTTCATGTAGGTGGTTGGGATCAGCAGACGGACGTCGCGACCCTGATGGCTGAATTTGCCCACCAGGCCGAAATACTTGCGATCGACGCTGAGGCTGGCGCCTTTCTGGGCGGCCAGGCGCTCAACGAAAAGGGCCCCCGCGTTATGCCGGGTCTGGTCGTATTCGGGGCCTGGATTACCCAGGCCAACGATCAGTTGCACGGCGGTCACGACGGGAGCCCTTCGCTTGGTGCGGACTCAGCCTTATTCGGCTGCGCCTTCACCTGCGCCTTCACCTTCTTCAGCCGCCTGGACGCGCGGCATGTGGATGTTGGCGACCGGCAGATCGCTGCCGTGGGCCAGAGCAACCAGCTCGACGCCTTTCGGCAGTTTCAGGTCGGACAGGTGAACGATCTGGCCGACTTCGACCTTGGCCATGTCGACTTCGATGAACTCCGGCAGGTCTTTCGGCAGGCAGGAAACTTCCACTTCGCTCAGGGTGTGGGAGATTTCGCCACCGCCGGTTTTCACGCCAACTGCGGTTTCCTGGTTCATGAAGTGCAGCGGAACCAGAGCGGTCAGTTTCTGGCCGGCGACGACGCGCAGGAAGTCGGCGTGCAGAACGAAACCCTTGGCCGGGTGACGTTGCAGGGCCTTGATCAGAACGCTTTCCTTGGCGCCAGCGATGGTCAGGGTGATGACGTGGCTGAAGGCGGCTTCGGTTTCCAGCAGTTTGGCCAGGTCCTTGGCTACCAGGCTGATCGATTGCGGCGCTTTCTCGCCACCGTAGATCACCGCGGGAATCTGGCTGGCGTTACGACGCAGGCGGCGGCTCGCACCTTTCCCCAGGTCGGAACGCGCTTCGGCATTCAGAGTGAAATCAGTCATTGCAGTTCTCCAATAAAACCAAACCGCCCGCGACGCTTGCGACCAGCGCTCGGGCGGTTGGGCAAAAAGCCCCGCACGGAGGCGGGGCACATTTCGTTCGGTGAATGTTCGCGGTGGGCAGAGAGCCCTCAGCGGAACATCGCACTGATCGATTCTTCATTGCTGATGCGGCGAACCGCTTCAGCCACGACCGGCGCGATATCCAGTTGGCGGATACGCGAGCAGGCCTGTGCAGCGGCGGACAGCGGGATGGTGTTGGTCACCACCAGCTCGTCGAGCACGGAATTTTCGATGTTCTCGATGGCGCGGCCGGACAGCACCGGGTGGGTGCAGTAGGCGTAGACCTTGGCGGCGCCGTGGTCCTTGAGGGCCTTGGCGGCATGCCCGAGGGTGCCGGCGGTATCGACCATGTCGTCGACCAGCACGCAGGTGCGGCCTTCGACATCGCCGATGATGTGCATGACTTCGGACTGGTTGGCTTTCGGCCGACGCTTGTCGATGATTGCCAGGTCGACGCCGAGGGTCTTGGCGACCGCACGGGCGCGGACGACACCGCCGATGTCCGGGGAAACGATCATCAGGTTCTCGAAACGCTGGTCTTCGATGTCGTCGACCAGTACCGGCGAGCCGTAGATGTTGTCCACGGGGATGTCGAAGAAGCCCTGGATCTGGTCGGCGTGCAGGTCGACGGTGAGGACGCGGTTGACGCCCACCACGGTCAGCATGTCGGCCACGACTTTCGCGCTGATCGCCACGCGGGCGGAACGCGGGCGGCGATCCTGGCGGGCATAGCCGAAGTAGGGGATCACGGCGGTGATACGAGAAGCCGAGGAGCGGCGGAAGGCATCGGCCATCACCACCAGCTCCATCAGGTTGTCGTTGGTCGGAGCGCAAGTCGGTTGGATCAGGAAGACGTCCTTACCGCGAACGTTCTCGTTGATTTCCGCACTGATTTCGCCATCGGAGAACTTGCCTACGGAGGCGTCACCAAGGGGGATATGCAGTTGACGTACGACGCGACGCGCCAGATCGGGGTTGGCATTCCCCGTGAAGACCATCATCTTGGACACGCGCAGTACCTGCCGGCTGAGGGTGGACCTGATGAATTAAAAAGCTGTTCAAAATCTGGCTGCCGAAGCGGCGATCTTGAACAGCTTCATAAAATATGGCAGGGGCGGCTGGATTCGAACCAACGCATGGCAGGATCAAAACCTGCTGCCTTACCGCTTGGCGACGCCCCTGTATCTGCTTCTCAGGACAGGCTCTGAAGCTTGCGCTGCAACATCGAAACGTTACTGCCTTTCGCTACAAATCCTGGCAGGGAGGCTGGAAGTTGGGCCGCGACTTTATCAGCTTCGGCTTTGCTTGGGAAGGACCCAAACACGCAACAACCAGTGCCGGTTAATCTAGCCGAAACAAATTTGTTTAGCAAGATCAAAGCGTTACGAACATCCGGGTAACGCTTCTCAACAACCGGCTGACAGTCATTACGACCGCCCTGTTCGAGAACGGTGCGCACTGTAATGGCGGGAGTATTTCGTGTCAACTCCGGGTCGTTGAAAATTTCTGCTGTGCTGACAGCGACTTGCGGAATCGCGACGAGAAACCAGGGCTCTTCCAGCTCGACCGGGGTCAGCGCTTCGCCCACGCCCTCGGCGAATGCCGCATGGCCGCGGACGAACACCGGCACGTCCGCGCCCAGGCTCAGGCCCAGCGCCGCGAGGCGATCGACGCTCCAGTCGAGCCGCCAGAGGTGGTGAAGGCCGAGCAGGGTGGTGGCCGCATCGGAGCTGCCGCCGCCGATTCCGCCGCCCATCGGCAGGCGTTTCTCCAGCCATATGTCGGCGCCCAGCGAGGTGCCGCTGTCGCGCTGCAGTTGGCGGGCGGCGCGCACGATCAGGTTGCTGTCATGGGGGACGCCGGGAATGTCGCTATGTAGATGGATCTCGCCGTCCTCGCGAACCCGCAAGCTCAGCTCGTCGGCGTAATCGAGGAACTGGAACAGCGTCTGCAGCTCGTGATAGCCGTCGGCGCGGCGGCCGAGGATATGCAGCATCAGGTTGAGTTTCGCCGGTGCGGGCAGGGTCAGGCGGTCGTGCATCACTGGCCGAGCTGGCGCGGTTGCCAGTCCTTGATCACCAGGGTGACGTCGAGGTCGCTGCCGTGCAGCTTGATCCGCTCCGGTAATGCGTAGCTGTCCTGTTCGGCGTAGCTCAGGTATTCCACCTGCCAGCCGTCCTGTTCCAAGCGCGCCAGGTGGCTGTTGCCGTCCAGGGTCACGCGGCTCTTGCTGTCCGGGGCGGGCAGGCCGCGAACCCACCAGAGCAGATGGGACACCGGCAGGCGCCAGCCGAGTTGTTGTTCGAGCAGCGCTTCCGGTGACTCGGCGTGATAGCGACCCTGGTTGGCGACCTCCAGCGTCACCGCGCCTTCGCGTCCGGTGAGGCGGGCGGCGCCGCGGCCGAGCGGGCCAGACAGGCGGATGTCGAAGTAGTCCTGGCGCTGCAGCCAGAACAGCGTGCCGCTGCCGCTCTGGCTGCCAGCGGACGGGCGCAGTGCGCGAATGCCGACCTTGCCGTCGATCTGCCAGCCGTCGAGGCGGGTCACGCGTTCCTTGTGGGCTTTCCAGGTGGCGGCGTCACCGCTGCCTTCTACGGCTTCGCGGGAGGTCAGGCCGGCGCAGCCGGCGAGCAGGGCGATCAGGCTGGCGATCAGGAATAAACGAACGGCAGGCATAAGTCAGGGCGTCTCGGATCCGGAATGGCGTTGCAGCGTTTCGCGCAGCAACGGGCTGTCGGGTTGGGCTTTCAGCGCATCGGACCAGATTTTCTTCGCTTCTTTCTGTTTGCCCTGCGCCCACAGCACCTCGCCCAGATGAGCGGCGACTTCGTGATCGGGGAACTGCTGCAGCGCCTGGCGCAGCAGCCGCTCGGCCTCGTCGAGGTTGCCCATGCGGTAATTCACCCAGCCGAGGCTGTCGAGGATCGCCGGGTCCTGCGGGTTGAGCTGGTGCGCCTGCTCGACCAACTGGCGGGCTTCCTCGAAGCGCGTGGTGCGGTCGGCGAGGGTGTAGCCCAGGGCGTTGAGCGCCATGGCGTTGTCCGGCTCGCGCTGGATGATCAGCCGCAGGTCCTTCTCCAGTTGCGCCAGGTCGTTGCGCTTTTCCGCGAGCATGGCGCGGGTGTAGAGCAGGTCGGAGTCGTCCGGATACTGCTTCAGTGCCTGCTGCATCAGCGTCCAGGCGCGATCCTGCAACTGCCGTTTGCTCAGTGACTCGGACTCGATCAGGTAGAGCTGGATGGCGTAGTCCGGTTGCTCGTCGCGTGCCTTGGCCAGGCGTGCGGGGGCTTCGTCGTAGCGCTTCTGGTCGAAGAGGATTTCCGCTTGGCGCACCTGTGCCGGCAGGTAGTCGTTGCCCGGGCCGACCAGCGAATACTCGACCAGCGCACTGTCGCTGTCGCCGAGCTGCTCGAGGACGCGGCCCAGGTTGAAGTGCGCGGCGTCGACATGGCTACCGCGCTCGATCAGCTCCTGCAGGTAGCTGCGGGCCTCCGGCCAGGCGCCGGCCTCCATGCTCACCAGCGCCAGGGAGAAGCGCAGGTCGTCGTCATCGGGGAATTGCTGGACGAGGGCGGAGAACTCGCGCTTGGCGTCGTCCATGCGCCCTTCTTCGACCAGCACACGGGCGTAGGTGAGGCGCACGCGCTTGTCGTCCGGATGCTGGCGCAGGGCTTTTTCCAGCAGCGGCACGGCTTCGTCGCCACGTTTCAGGCTTTGCAGCAAGCGCACGCGGAGCAGCAGCGGGGCGACTTCGTCGGTGGTCGCCGGCTGGTCCTCGAGCAGTTGCAGGGCTTCCTGCGGGCGGCCGTCCTGTTGCAGCAGCAGTGCCTTGCCGAACAGCAGCTGGCCGTTGGCCGGGTACTTGGTCAGCAGGCGCTCGAAGCTCTGCAGCAGGCCGGCGCGGGTGTCGGGGTCGGTTTCCGCGGCGGACAGCGCGAGGAAGTCGAAATGGGTGTCGCCCTGGCCCTGCAGGACTTTCTCCATGTACGTCATGGACTCGTCGTAGTTGCCGGCGCGGGCGAGCTGGATGGCGGCGGCGCGCTGGGCGTCGAGGTTGTCCGGGGCATTGGTGGCCCAGATCATCGCGCTGTCCAGGGCCGCCTGCTCGGCGCCGAGGTATTCGGCGATGCGGAAGGCGCGCTCGGCAACGGCCGGGTCCTGGGTCGCGTTCGCCTGCTGCACGTAGTTGCCCAGTGCCAGGTCGAAGCGATTGCGCTGCCCGGCCAACTCGGCGACCAGCAGCGAGTAGAGGGTCTCTTCGTCGAACGAGCCGTAGACCTGCGGCTTGGCCGGCGCGGCGGCAGGACTGCGGGTACCCTCGGTCGACGGTTTGTCGGTCGAGGTTGGAGCCATGGACTGGCAGCCACCGATGAAAGCCAGGGCGGCCAGCAACGCGAAGGATCTATTCATAGAGGAAAATGCGACTAACCTGCGGTCGGGGCATCATGACACATGCTGCCAGGCAAGCCCATGGCCGCCGGTGAACGGCCGGCACGCGCTGCCACGGCGTCGGTGCACGGGTTGGCGGGCGTCTATCGAGCCAATCCATCGGAGGAGGTTGTCCCGCGCAGGGCGAAGTAGGACAATTGCGCGCCTTCCGATCTGCTTAGCGACCCTGCATGGCCTTCCTCGCTCTTGGTATCAACCACAAGACCGCCTCGGTGGACGTGCGCGAGCGCGTGGCGTTCACGCCCGAGCAACTGGTCGAGGCCCTGCAGCAGCTGTGTCGGATCACCCCGAGCCGCGAGGCCGCGATCCTCTCCACCTGCAACCGCAGCGAGCTGTACCTGGAGCAGGATCAGCTCGAAGCCGACGCGGTGCTCGCCTGGCTGGCCAACTATCACCGCCTGAGTCTCGACGAACTGCGTGCCTGCGCCTACGTGCATACCGACGACGAGGCGGTGCGGCACATGATGCGCGTCGCCTCCGGGCTCGACTCGATGGTGCTCGGCGAGCCGCAGATCCTCGGCCAGATGAAGTCCGCCTACGCCGTCGCGCGCGAGGCCGGCACCGTCGGGCCGCTGCTCGGCAGGCTGTTCCAGGCCACCTTCAGTACCGCCAAGACCGTGCGCACCGATACCGCTATTGGCGAGAACCCGGTGTCCGTGGCCTTCGCCGCAGTGAGCCTGGCCAAGCAGATCTTCAGTGACCTCAACCGCAGCCAGGCGCTGCTGATCGGCGCGGGCGAGACCATTACCCTGGTCGCCCGCCACCTGCACGAGCAGGGCATCAAGCGCATCGTCGTCGCCAACCGCACGCTGGAGCGCGCCAGCGTCCTCGCCGAGCAGTTCGGCGCCCATGCGGTGCTGCTTTCGGAGATTCCGCAGGAGCTGATCAACAGCGATATCGTGATCAGCTCCACCGCCAGCCAGTTGCCGATCCTCGGCAAGGGCGCGGTGGAAAACGCCCTGCGCCTGCGCAAGCACAAGCCGATGTTCATGGTCGACATCGCCGTCCCGCGGGATATCGAAGCCCAGGTCGGCGAACTGGACGACGTTTACCTGTACACCGTCGACGACCTTCACGAAGTGGTCGCGGAGAACCTCAAGAGCCGCCAGGGCGCGGCGATGGCCGCCGAGGATCTGGTCAGCTCGGGCGCCGGCGACTTCATGCTGCGTCTGCGCGAGCTGGCCGCGGTGGACGTGCTGCGCGCCTATCGCCAGCAGGCCGAACGGCTGCGCGACGAGGAACTGCTCAAGGCCCAGCGCCTGCTGGCCAACGGCGGCAGCGCCGAGGAGGTGCTGGCACAGCTGGCGCGCGGGCTGACCAACAAACTGCTGCACGCGCCCAGCGTGCAACTGAAGAAACTCTCCGCCGAAGGGCGCATCGACGCGCTGACCGTGGCCCAGGAACTCTTCGCCCTCGACGAGGGCGCGCCGAACAAGGGCCCGCAATGAAAGCTTCGCTGCTGAACAAGCTGGACATCCTCCACGACCGCTTTGATGAGCTCACCGCGCTGCTCGGCGACGCCGAAGTGATTTCCGATCAGACCCGCTTCCGCGCCTATTCCCGCGAATATGCCGAGGTCGAGCCGGTGGTCCAGGCCTATCGCGAGTTCCGCAAGGTGCAGGACGACCTGGAGGGCGCGCAGGCGCTGCTCAAGGACAGCGACGCGGACCTGCGCGAGATGGCCGAGGAGGAAGTCGCCTCGGCCAGGGAGCAACTGGTCGTCCTCGAAGAGCGTCTGCAGCGCATGCTGCTGCCGCGCGACCCGAACGACGGCCGCAACGTGTTCCTCGAAGTGCGCGCCGGCACCGGTGGTGACGAGGCGGCGATCTTCGCCGGCGACCTGTTCCGCATGTATTCACGCTACGCCGAGCGCCAGGGCTGGCGCGTCGAGATTCTCTCCGAAAGCGTCGGCGAGCATGGCGGTTACAAAGAAGTGATTTCCCGCGTCGAGGGCGACAACGTTTTTGCCAAGCTCAAGTTCGAGTCCGGCGCGCACCGCGTGCAGCGGGTTCCGGAGACCGAATCGCAGGGTCGCATCCATACCTCGGCGTGCACCGTGGCGGTGTTGCCCGAGCCCGATGAGCAGGCCGCCATCGAGATCAACTCGGCCGACCTGCGCATCGACACCTACCGTTCCTCGGGCGCCGGTGGCCAGCACGTGAACAAGACCGACTCGGCGATCCGCATCACCCACCTGCCGTCGGGCATCGTCGTCGAATGCCAGGAGGAGCGCTCGCAGCACAAGAACCGCGCCAAGGCGATGGCCTGGCTGGCGGCCAAGCTGCAGGACCAGCAGGACGCCGCCGCGCACAAGGAAATCTCCGACACCCGGCGCCTGCTGGTCGGCTCCGGCGATCGTTCCGAGCGCATCCGCACCTACAATTTCCCCCAGGGCCGGGTCACCGATCACCGCATCAATCTGACCCTTTATTCGCTCAACGAAGTGATCGCCGGCACCCTCGAGCAGGTCATCGAGCCGCTGCTGCTGGAATTCCAGGCCGACCAGCTGGCCGCGCTGGGCGACTGACGGGACGCCGTATGGTGGATCGGCGCCGCGCGATCCACACCACGAGGGACACATGCCGACCATCCAGACCCTGCTCGCCAACGCCGACCTGCCCGACTCGCCGAGCGCGCGCCTGGACGCCGAGCTGCTGCTCGCCGCCGCGCTGGGCAAGCCGCGCAGCCATTTGCGTACCTGGCCGGAGAAGGAGGTCGAGGCCGCGGCCTTCGAGCGCTTTGCCCGCGACCTGACGCGTCGCCGGGGCGGCGAGCCGGTGGCCTACATCCTCGGCCGCCAGGGCTTCTGGAGCCTGGAACTGGACGTGGCGCCGGACACCCTGATCCCGCGCCCGGACACCGAACTGCTGGTGGAAACCAGCCTCGCCCTGCTGCCGGCGACGCCGCAGCAGGTGCTCGACCTCGGCACCGGCAGCGGCGCCATCGCCCTGGCACTGGCCAGCGAGCGGCCGGTCTGGTCTGTGGTCGGCGTCGATCGCATCGCCGAGGCGGTGGCGCTGGCCGAGCGCAATCGACAGCGTCTGAAACTGGGCAACGCCTCCTTCTCCGAGAGCCACTGGTTTTCCGCGCTGGCCGGTCGGCGTTTCGCGCTGATCGTCAGCAACCCACCTTATATAGCCGCCGACGATCGCCACCTGGGCGAGGGCGACGTGCGTTTCGAGCCGGCCAGCGCGCTGGTCTCCGGTCCCGACGGGCTGGACGACATCCGCCTGATCGTTGCGCAGGCGCCGGCGCACCTGCAGCCGGGCGGCTGGCTGCTGCTCGAGCACGGCTTCGCGCAGGCGGATGCGGTGCGCCAGCTACTCTGCGCTGCAGGCTTCGCCGAGGTGCACAGCCGCCGCGACCTTGCCGGCCACGAACGCATCAGCCTGGGGCGATGGGCATGAACGGGAGTCTGCGCGATGCTCACTGACGACGAACTGCTGCGCTACAGCCGGCAGATCCTGCTCAAGCAGATCGATGTCGACGGCCAACTGCGCCTCAAGCAGAGTCGCGCGCTGATCGTCGGCCTCGGCGGGCTCGGCTCGCCGGTAGCGCTGTACCTGGCCGCGGCCGGCGTGGGCGAGCTGCACCTGGCGGATTTCGACACCGTGGACCTGACCAACCTGCAACGGCAGATCGCCCACGACAGCGTCAGCATCGGCCGGACCAAGGTCGATTCGGCGATGGCGCGTTTGCATGCGCTCAATCCCGAGGTGCGGCTGTTCGCGCACCGTACGGCGCTGGACGCGGATTGCCTGGCCGACGCCGTGGCGGCGGTCGATCTGGTGCTGGACTGCTCGGACAATTTCGCCACCCGCGAAGCGGTCAACGCCGCCTGCGTGGCGACCGCCAGGCCGCTGGTCAGCGGCGCCGCGATCCGTCTCGAGGGGCAGCTCTCGGTGTTCGATCCCCGCCAGGCCGACAGCCCTTGCTACCACTGCCTCTATGGCCACGGTAGCGAAGCCGAGCTGACCTGCAGCGAGGCCGGCGTGGTCGGCCCGCTGGTCGGCGTGGTCGGCAGCCTGCAGGCGCTGGAGGCGTTGAAGCTGCTGGCCGGTTTCGGCGAGCCGCTGGTGGGTCGCCTGCTGCTGATCGACGCCTTCGGCAGTCGCTTTCGCGAACTCAGGGTGCGTCGCGACCCCGAATGTCCGGTCTGCGGAGGACGAAATGACTGACGTGGCGCCCGTCGGGGTCTTCGATTCCGGCGTCGGCGGAATTTCCGTGCTGCGCGAGATTCGCGCGCGCCTGCCCGCCGAGTCGTTGCTCTACGTCGCCGACAGCGGCCACGTTCCCTACGGCGAAAAGAGTCCGGAGTTCATCCGCGAGCGCAGCCGGCTGATCAGCGAATTCCTCCTCGCCCGCGGCGCCAAGGCCCTGGTGCTGGCCTGCAACACCGCCACCGTGGCAGCGGTCGCCGATCTGCGCGAGCGCTATCCCGATCTGCCCATCGTCGGCATGGAGCCGGCCGTCAAGCCGGCGGCACGGGCGACGCGCAGCGGCGTGGTCGGTGTGCTGGCGACCAGTGGCACGCTGAAGAGCGCCAAGTTCGCCGCGCTGCTCGACCGCTTCGCCACCGACGTGCGGGTGGTCACGCAGCCTTGTCCGGGGCTCGTCGAGCTGATCGAAGCCGGCGAATTGCAGGGCGAGGCGACCCGCGCGCTGTTGTCGCGCTACGTCGAGCCGCTGCTGGCCGAGGGTTGCGACACGCTGATCCTCGGTTGCACCCACTATCCCTTCCTTCGCCCGCTGCTGGCGCAGTTGCTGCCGCCTTCGGTGGCGCTGGTGGATACCGGCGAGGCGGTGGCGCGGCGACTGGAGCACCTGCTGGACGAGCATGGCTTGCGCCGCGCCGAGGGGGCGGCGAGCGCCAGGTTCTTCACCAGCGGCGACCCGGTGAGGCTGGAGGCGTTGCTACCCGTGCTGTGGGGCGAACGTAGCGAAGTTGAAACATTTGCCTAGGAAGTCTCGTTTGGCGCTGGATTCTTGTCGGCGTCGCGAGTATTTATACGCCGTGCTAACTAATAATTTCCAAGACCTTTTAAGGACGTTCCTGATGAAGAAAATGTTCTCCCTGGCGGCTGCTATGGCTCTCTCCATGGGGCACGCCATGACTGCGCAGGCGGCCGACGTCACCTTGTCGGTCGGTGTGACCGGGGACTCGACCATGGTTTACCGCCTGGGCACCCAGTTCGATTTCGGCAAAAGCTGGTTCCAGAGCGACGTCGGTCGCCTCACCGGATACTGGGACGCCGCCTACTCCTACTGGGAAGGCGACGATACTGCCAGCAACCACAGCCTTTCCTTCGCCCCGGTATTCGTCTACGAGTTCGCCGGCGATACGGTGAAACCCTACGTGGAGGCCGGTATCGGCGTCGCCGCGTTCGCCAGCACCGAGCTGGAAAGCAACGACCTGGGTTCCTCGTTCCAGTTCGAGGACCGCATCGGCGCCGGCCTGCGCTTCGCGGGCGGACACGACGTCGGCGTGCGCGCCATCCACTATTCCAACGCCGGCATCAGCCAGCCCAACGATGGTGTGGAGGCGTACTCGCTGTACTACCGCATGTCCTTCTAAGCGTCCGCTCAGGCTCTCTCGCGGGCTCCGGCACGCGATATCCTGAGCAGGTTGCCGCATCGGGCGAGCGAAAAAAAACCGGGCCATGTGCCCGGTTTTTTCATGCCTGCGCGGGGCTCAGCGCTTGGTTTGAACGTGGCTGGCCAGGCGTTCGAGGGCGGCGCGCAGGTTCGGGTCGCTGACGTTGTCGGCAGTCGCCTGGATGCTCTCGGCGGCGGCAGTGGACAGCACCATGCTGTTGCGCCGCTGTGGCGTGACGCTGGCCGGTGGCTGCACCTTAAACAGGATGCGCGTCAGCCCGGCGAACGCCTCGTAGGTCTGCAACTGGCGCTGCAGGCGGCGCTGCTGGTAACGCAGGCGCGTCGCCCAGTGGCCATCGGTGACGATCAGCAGCAGGCAGCCCTCGCGCCAGCTCGCCACCTTGCAGTGCTCGCGTGCCGCCGGCTGCAGCTGGCTTTCCAGCAGGCGCTGCAACTGGTCGAGACGAAGCGCCGCGCCGAGCAGCGCTCTGAGTGGCTTCGCCTCGCGCAACAGCGCGGCGGGCGTGCGGCCTGGCAGTGGGCGAAAGGACATGGCGGGTCGTCGACAGGGTGGGCGGGAGATAGTAGCAGAACACCGATACGCGCAGCGCCGACGGCCTGTCGCTGGCGTCGGGCCATGATGGCACCGCGAAACGACGCCGCTTTCCTCATGTTCGTTTCCGAGTAGAATGCGTCCTTTCGCATGCAGCCATGAGGCTGCCCGGGCGTCCTGTTCAGGGCGTCCTCAATCCATACGCGTGGAAGATCCTGTCGATATGTTTGCGCCTTTGTTGAAAAAACTTTTCGGAAGCAAGAATGAGCGTGAAGTCAAACGCATGCTCAAGACGGTACAGGTTGCCAACGGGTTCGAAGAGCAGATGCTGGCTCTCACCGACGAGCAACTGCGGGCCAAGACCGAGGAGTTCAAGGCTCGTCTGAGCAAAGGCGAAACCCTCGACCAGCTGCTTCCGGAAGCCTTTGCCGTGGCCCGCGAGGCCGGCAAGCGCGTCATGGGCATGCGCCACTTCGACGTCCAGCTGATCGGCGGCATGACCCTCCACGAAGGCAAGATCGCCGAGATGCGTACCGGCGAGGGCAAGACCCTGGTCGGCACCCTGGCGGTGTACCTCAACGCCCTGGAAGGCAAGGGTGTCCACGTGGTCACGGTGAACGACTACCTGGCCCGCCGCGATGCCAACTGGATGCGCCCGCTGTACGAATTCCTCGGTCTTAGCGTGGGCATCGTCAGCCCGTTTCAGCCGCCGGAAGAAAAGCGCGCCGCCTACGCGTGCGACATCACCTACGGCACCAACAACGAATTCGGCTTCGACTACCTGCGCGACAACATGGCGTTCAGCGTCGAGGACAAGTTCCAGCGCGAACTCAACTTCGCCGTGATCGACGAAGTCGACTCCATCCTCATCGACGAAGCGCGTACCCCGCTGATCATCTCCGGCCAGGCCGAAGACAGCTCCAAGCTGTACATCGAGATCAACAAGCTGATTCCGCGCCTCAAGCAGCACATCGAGGAAGAAGAGGGCGTCGTCACCCAGGAAGGCCACTACAAGGTCGACGAGAAGAGCCGCCAGGTCGAGCTCAACGAACAGGGCCATCAGTACGTCGAGGACATGCTCACCCAGGTAGGCCTGCTGGCCGAGGGCGAGAGCCTGTATTCGGCGCACAACCTCGGCCTGCTGACCCACGTCTATGCGGCCCTGCGTGCGCACACGCTGTTCCAGCGCAACGTCGAGTACATCGTGCAGAACGGCCAGGTCGTCCTGATCGACGAGCACACCGGCCGCACCATGCAGGGCCGTCGCCTGTCGGAGGGCCTGCACCAGGCCATCGAGGCCAAGGAAGGGGTGAACATCCAGGCCGAAAGCCAGACGCTGGCTTCGACCACCTTCCAGAACTACTTCCGCCTCTACACCAAGCTGGCCGGCATGACCGGCACCGCCGACACCGAGGCCTTCGAATTCCACCAGATCTACGGCCTGGCCGTGGTGGTGATCCCGACCAACCGCCCGCTGGCGCGTCAGGACTTCAACGACCTGGTCTACCTGACCCAGGAAGAGAAGTACGCGGCGATCGTCACCGACATCAAGGAAAGCCTGGCCCAGGGGCGTCCTGTGCTGGTCGGTACGGCCACCATCGAAACCTCCGAGCACATGTCCCGCCTGCTCACCCAGGAAGGCATCGAGCACAAGGTCCTCAACGCCAAGTTCCACGAGAAGGAAGCCGAGATCATCGCCCAGGCAGGGCGCCCTGGCGCGCTGACCATCGCCACCAACATGGCCGGTCGGGGTACCGACATCCTGCTGGGCGGCAACTGGGAGGTCGAGGTCGCGGCGCTGGAGAACCCCACCGAGGAGCAGATCGCGCAGATCAAGGCCGACTGGCAGAAGCGTCATACGCAAGTGCTGGAGTCCGGCGGCCTGCACGTGATCGCCTCCGAGCGCCACGAGTCCCGCCGTATCGACAACCAGCTGCGTGGCCGTGCCGGTCGCCAGGGTGACGCCGGCTCCAGCCGCTTCTACCTGTCGCTGGAAGACAGCCTGATGCGCATCTTCGCCTCCGACCGCGTGAAAAACTTCATGAAGGCCCTGGGCATGCAGCCCGGCGAGGCGATCGAGCACCGCATGGTGACCAACGCCATCGAGAAGGCGCAGCGCAAGGTCGAGGGTCGCAACTTCGACATCCGCAAGCAGCTCCTCGAGTTCGACGACGTGGCCAACGAACAGCGCAAGGTGATCTACCACATGCGCAACAGCCTGCTGGCCGCGGACAACATCGGCGACACCATCGCCGAGTTCCGCGAGGAAGCGCTGGCCGCCACCGTCGCCCAGCACATTCCGCCGCAATCGCTTCCCGAGCAGTGGGACGTCGCCGGCCTGGAGGCCGCGCTGAACAGCGATTTCGGCATCCAATTGCCGGTTCAGCAATGGCTCGACGAAGACGACCACCTGCACGAAGAGAACCTGCGCGAGAAGATTCACGAGCACCTGCTGGTCGCCTACCGCGAGAAGGAAGAAATGGCCGGCGCCGACGCGCTGCGCAGCTTCGAGAAGCAGATCGTCCTGCGCGTGCTGGACGACCTGTGGAAGGACCACCTGTCGACCATGGACCACCTGCGCCACGGCATTCACCTGCGTGGCTACGCGCAGAAGAACCCGAAGCAGGAGTACAAGCGCGAGTCGTTCACCCTGTTCCAGGAACTGCTCGACTCCATCCGCCGCGACTCGATCCGCGTGCTCTCGCACGTTCAGGTTCGCCGCGAGGACCCGGCCGAGGAGGAGGCGCGCATGCGTCGCGAAGCCGAGGCGCTGGCCGAACGCATGCAGTTCCAGCATGCCGAGGCGCCAGGTATCGAGGCCGAGGAGACGCCGGAAGTCGCCTCCGTCGATGACGACGTGGCCGTGGCCCAGGCGCCGGCGCGCACCGAGGCGAAGATCGGCCGCAACGAACCCTGCCCCTGCGGGTCGGGCAAGAAGTACAAGCATTGCCACGGTCAGGTGCAGTAAAACCGCTGCTCCGATGACACACGCTACCCACGCCGCGACCGGCTCAGCCGCTCGCGGCGTTTTTACGCCGTAGTCGCTACGGCATTTCATCACTGCCACGAAGGAGCGCATCCATGGCTGTCGGTCTTGGTCCTCTGCCTACCCTGCATCCGGTTCCCGGTTTCGAACTCGGCATCGCCTCTGCCGGTATCAAGCGCCCCGGGCGCAAGGACGTGGTGCTGATGCGCTGCGCCGAAGGTTCCACCGTCGCCGGGGTGTTCACCCTCAACGCCTTCTGCGCCGCGCCGGTGATCCTGTCGAAGAAGCGCGTGCTCGGCGGCGCGGTGCGCTACCTGCTGACCAACACCGGCAACGCCAACGCCGGGACCGGCGAGCCCGGCCTGCACGCCGCGACCCGCACCTGCGCCGAGCTGGCCCGGCTGGCGGGCGTGGAGGAGGGCAGCGTGCTGCCGTTCTCCACCGGGGTGATCGGCGAGCCGCTGCCGGTGGAGAAGATCGAGGCCGCGCTGCCGGCAGCCCTGGCCGACCTCAAGGCCGACAACTGGGGCGCCGCCGCCAGCGGCATCATGACCACCGACACCCTGCCGAAGGGCGCCAGCCGGCAGTTCGTGCACGACGGCGTCACGGTCACGGTCACCGGCATCAGCAAGGGCGCCGGCATGATCAAGCCGAACATGGCGACCATGCTCGGTTACATCGCCACCGACGCCAAGGTCGCCCAGGGCGTGCTGCAGGACCTGCTGCGCGATGCCGCGAACAAGTCGTTCAACCGCATCACCATCGACGGCGACACCTCGACCAACGACTGCTGCATGCTGATCGCCACCGGCCAAGCCGCGCTCGACGAGATCGTCCAGCCCAGCGGCGCGCTGTTCGCTGCGCTCAAGCAGGCGGTGCTGGACGTCGCCATGGAGCTGGCCCAGGCCATCGTGCGCGACGGCGAAGGGGCGACCAAGTTCGTCACCGTGCAGGTCAACGGCGGTGCCACCCAGCAGGAATGCCTGGACGTCGGCTACGCCGTCGCCCATTCGCCGCTGATCAAGACCGCGCTGTTCGCCTCCGACCCGAACTGGGGGCGCATCCTCGCCGCCGTCGGCCGCGCGGGCGTGGCGCAGCTGGACGTCAGCAAGATCGACGTCTTCCTCGGCGACGTTTGCATCGCCAGCAAGGGCTGCCGCTCGCCGAGCTACACCGAGGAACAGGGCTCGGCGGTGATGGCCGGGGCGGAAATCGGCATCCGCATCGAACTGGGCCGCGGCAACTGCAGCGAAACGATCTGGACCACCGACCTGTCCCACGAATACGTGAAGATCAACGCCGAATACCGCACCTGATCCGCGTCGGGCTCCGTGCGCCGGCTGGCGCGCGGGGCAGCCCCGGCGGCATTCCCGCCGTTCATCCGCCCATGCCGAATGGGAATTTGCCTGTTCCTTCCGCGCCTCTTATGGTCCCTTCAGACAAGACGCAAACCAAGGAAGCCCGCATGTCCCTTACGCTGGTGATCGGCAACAAGAACTACTCGTCCTGGTCGCTGCGCGCGGCCCTCGCCCTGGAACTGGCCGGCGCGCCCTACGAGGAACTGCGCATCGCGCTGTACCAGGCCGACAGCCGCACGTTGCTGCGCGCGCAATCGCCGACCGGCAAGGTGCCGGTGCTGCAGACCGAACTCGGCCCGGTGTGGGATTCGCTGGCCATCGCCGAGTACCTCGCCGAGCGTTTCCCCGGCGCCGGCCTGTGGCCGCGCGACGAATATGCCCGCGCGCTGGCGCGCTCGATCTGCGCCGAGATGCACAGCGGCTTCGTTGGCCTGCGCAGCCACCTGTCGATGGACCTCAAGCGCGATCAGGCGCTGCCGGTCATACCCGATCCGGCCGTTGCCGACATCGAGCGCGTGTGCGCGATCTGGAACGATTGCCGGGCGCGCTTCGGCGCCGGGGGCGAATTCCTCTTCGGCCAGCCGAGCATCGCCGATGCCTTCTACGCACCGATCGCCGCGCGCTTGCGCAGCTATCGGGTCGCGCTGCCGCGTGTGGCGGCGGACTACGTCGAAACCATCTACCGTTGGCCGGCCTTCCAGCGCTGGTATCGCGCGGCCCTCGAAGAAACGGAGATCATTGCATGAAACGCATCCATGTCGCGGCGGCGGTGATCCGCGCCGCGGACGGCCGGGTCCTGATCGCCCGGCGTCCGGACGACAAGCATCAAGGCGGACTCTGGGAGTTTCCCGGCGGCAAGGTCGAGGACGGCGAATCAATCGAGACGGCGCTGGCGCGCGAGTTGACCGAGGAGCTGGGCATCGCGGTGACGCAGGCGCGCCCGCTGATCCAGGTGCGCCACGATTACCCGGACAAGCAGGTGCTGCTGGATGTCTGGGAAGTCGGCGCCTTCACCGGCGAGGCGCATGGTGCCGAGGGCCAGCCGCTGGCCTGGGTCGCGCCGCGGCACCTGGCGGACTACGCGTTTCCCGCGGCCAACGCGCCCATCGTGGCGGCGGCCAGATTGCCGGACCGCTACCTGATCACCCCCGATGAGCTGGAGCCGCAGGACCTGCTCGCCGGCGTGCGCCAGGCCATCGCCGAGGGTATCCGGCTGATCCAGCTGCGGGCTCCGAGGATGTTCGATGCGCAGTACCGCGACCTCGCCGTGGACATCCAGGGCGTCTGCGCCGGCAAGGCGCAGCTGATGCTCAAGGGGCCGCTGGAGTGGCTGGGGGATTTCCCGGCGGCCGGCTGGCACCTGACCGCGAAACAGCTGCGCGACTACGCGGTGCGGGGCCGCCCGTTCCCCGCCGAGCGCTGGCTGGCGGCGTCCTGTCACGATGCCGAGGAACTGGCCCTGGCCAGCACGATGGGCGTGGACTTCGTCACCCTGTCGCCGCTACAGGCCACGCGCACCCATCCCGAGGCGCAGCCGTTGGGCTGGGACGCGGCGAGCGAGCTGCTGCGCGGTTTCGACAGGCCGGCGTTCCTGCTCGGCGGCGTCGGCCCGGACGACCTGCCGCGCGCCTGGCAGATCGGCGCCCAGGGCATCGCCGGGATTCGCGCGTTGTGGAAGGGGGCGTTGGACTGACCGCGTAAGCGCCCGGGCCGGCGAGTTGCTCCGGGCGCTCGCCTCAGTGCTGGATGAAACGCTCCAGGCGCTGACGCAGCTGCTGGTTCTCGCGCTTGAGCTGGTCGACCTCGTCGAGCAGCCGCAGGGCCAGGGCGATACCCGGCCAGTCCAGTTCGAAATCCTGTTTCAGGCGCAGCGCGCGTTTGGCCATCAGCAGCGCATCGAGGTCGAACGACCAGCGTTCGACGGTCGCTTCGCTGGGCTCGAGAATCCCCAGTTCGACGATCTCGATCAGCACCTCGCGCGACAGGTTCGCGCTGCGGCAGAATTCCTCGACCCCGAAGGTCACGATCAGCGTGGTCATTGCTCTTTACTCCATTGCGCTCGGGGATCGAAGGCCGCCTTCTCGGCGAGCTCCTGCCATAGACCGCGCGTCGAATCGCTGGTTTTGCCCGGCATCACCACCTTCAGCAGAGCGAACAGGTCGCCGCGGCCCTGCTTGCCGGGCAGGCCTTTGCCTTTCACCCGCAGGCGCTGGCCGGTCTGGCTGTCCGGCGGGATGCTCAGGTTGATGCGTCCGTCCAGTGTCGGAACCGTGATCTTCGCGCCCAGCGCCGCTTCCCACGGCGCCAGAGGCACGGTGATGATCAGGTTGTGCGCCTCCACGTCGAACCGCGGATGCGGCACCAGGCGCAGCGTCAGGTAGAGGTCGCCGGCTGGCGCCTCGCCCACGCCCGGCGCGCCCTGGCCCTTGAGGCGGATGCGCTCGCCGTCGAGCACGCCGGCGGGAATCTTCACGCTGAGCGTGCGCGTGAGGTCGTCGCGGCGGCCCTGGGCGTCGAACGCCGGGACCTTGAAGCTGATCTGCTTGGATTCCTCGGCGAGGGTTTCCTCGAGGAACACCGGCAGTTCCAGCTCGACGTCCTGGCCGCGCCGGCCGCCCCGCGCCCGCCCGGAGGCGCTGCCGAAGATCGACTCGAAGAAGTCGGAGAAGTCGCCGTCGTAGCGCTGGTGCGGTTCATGCTGCGCGGCGCCGGGTTGCCAGCCCGGCGGCGGCTCGAACTGGCTGCGGTTGCCGTAGCGGCGCAGTTCGTCGTACTCGGCGCGCTTCTCCGGGTTCTTCAGCACTTCATAGGCTTCGACCACGTCCTTGAACCTGTTCTCGGCGTCGGGATCGTCGCTGACGTCCGGATGGTATTTGCGCGCGAGCTTGCGGTAGGCGGTCTTGATCGCCTTCTCGTCGGCCTCCGGCGCCACGCCGAGGGCCTGGTAGTAGTCCTTGAACTCCATGCAACGTCACCCTTCGGTTATGCGTTGATAGCCAGTCTGGGCCTCTCCCGCGCCACACGGATGACGCCGGTCAGGCGCACGGGTGTTACTGGGGCAGCCCGGAGGCGGGCGAGTTCCTCGACGGGCCTGATCGATGCTTCAGCGCGGCAGGTCGGCAGGCGCGGGCGGGCCGACGAAACGGCTCCAGCGACGGTCGAGCACCTGCTGCTTGAGCACTTCGATGAGGTCCACCAGCAGCTCCTCCAGGGCCAGGTCGGTGCTTTCGTCCTCGTACAGCCAGGCCTCGAAGAACTGATCGGTGAGGTTCGCCGCCAGCGCCTTGAACTGCTCGCGCTGCAGCCCCTCCACCGCGCCGGCGAGCAGGCGGCGGACGATATCGCCGAGGGCGGCGTCCAGGCTGTCGGCGAACTGCGAACCCAGCGGCAGGCGGCGCAGCTTGCGCAGTTCCTCGTTGTTCATCAGCGCCTGGTGCACCAGAGCGCTGACATAGCCGTCGATGGCGCCACGGTTGCTCCGGTAGCCGTTTTCCAACATGCCCTGCAGGCGTCGCGACAGGTCGTCCAGCAGCCGCTGCTTGCGCGGACGGATCACGCCATTGATCAGCCGCCGCGAGAGGTCGTCGCTGGCGCCGATTTCCTGCTGCAGGCGCGAGAACAGCTTGACCATTACCCGGTCCGAGAGCTCTTCGAGCAGCAATTGCCAGTAGCGGTTGAGGAAGCCGTAGAGCGCCCAGCGGCGCATGTCGATCAATCCGAGGCGTTGCAGGCGGATCAGCAGCACGCCGATGCGCAGCACGCGCAACCAGCGCAGGCCGGCCAGCGGGATGCAGCCGAGCACGTCGTACCAGTGGGCGAAGGGGTAGTAGTACCAGCGCGTGTAGCGGCGTTCGGCGATCGCCACCGCCCAGCCGAGCAGCACGTCGAACAGGAAGACCGCCACGAAGCACAGGTCGATGAAGGCGAAGTGCGCGTGGATGCGGCGGTCGTAGAAGGCGTGGAAGCCCGGCAGCACGCTCTGCAGCGCCTGGTTCAGCGGCGCCAGGGCGAACAGGCCGTCGAACAGGATCAGCGCCAGGTTGGCACACACCAGCAGCACCACCAGCGCTTCCCAGGCGGCGTGCAGGCCATCTAGGTTGCGGTTGGAGGCGGCTGCCGGCGCGCTCATCGGATCGGCGCCTTCACTCGGCGGCCTTCTTCGCGGCCTGCCAGAGGATTTCCGCGCGGCCCTGGCGGCGCGCGATCATCCGCGCGGCGACGAACAGCAGGTCGGACAGGCGATTGACGTAGGCCAGGCCAACCGGGCGCAGCGGCTCTTCGGCGTTCAGCGCCTGGCAGCGACGTTCGGCGGCGCGCGCCTGGCTGCGGCAGACGTGAGCCTGGGCGATCAGGCGCGAGCCACCGGGCAGGATGAAGTTCTGCAGCGGGCCGAGTTCCTCGTTCCAGCGGTCGATGGCCTGTTCCAGGCGGGTGACCTCCGCCTCGTCGAGCGCCTGGTAGACCGGCATCGCCAGCTCGCCGCCGAGGTCGAACAGGCGGTGCTGGCAGGGTTCGAGCACCTCGATCAGCTCGCCGAGGGCGGGGCAGTCCGTCTGTGCCTCGGCGAGTTCGGCGAGCAGCAGGCCGAGGGCGCTGTTGAGGCTGTCCAGCTCGCCCATCGCCTCCACCCGCGGATGGTCCTTGGCCACCCGGCGACCGTCGGCCAGCCCGGTTTCGCCGGCGTCGCCGGTGCGCGTGTAGATCCTGGTCAGGCGATTTCCCATCAGTTGTCCTGGTCGCTCGTGGCGGGCAGCGGCAGGCGCAGGGTGAAGAGGGTGCCCTGACCCGGCTTCGACTGCACGTCCATCTGGCCCTTGTGGTTGTTGGTGATGATGAAATAAGAGACCGACAGGCCCAGCCCGGTTCCTTGGCCGACCTCCTTGGTGGTGAAGAACGGCTCGAAAATCCGTTTGCGCACCGCCTCGGGAATCCCCACGCCGTTGTCCTGCACCTGGATTTCCGCCCACGGCGGGTTGCGCCGGGTGCGCACGACGATGCGTCCGGGCTCGTCGTCCTCGCGCTGGTGGATGGCCTGGGCAGCGTTCTTCAGCAGGTTGAGCAGCACCTGTTCCAGCTCGTTGGCGATGCACGGCACCTTGCCCAGCTCGTCGTCGAATTCGCGGTGGATGTCCAGCGCCTTGAAGTCGAAGCCGTCGGCCAGGTCGAAGTCGTTGCCGGCGATTTCCAGCGCCTGGTCGATCACCGTCGGCAGCAGGCAGGGCATCAGCTCGCGGTTGCTCAGGCGGCTGAACGACAGCATGTGGCTGACAATCTTCGCCGCGCGGCTGCCGGCGGACTGGATGCCGTCGAGCAGTTGCGGTACCTCGCGGGCCTGCAGGTAGGCGTTGATCTGCTCCAGGCCGATGCCGGCGAGTTGCGCCTGTTCGAGGTTCTTCGCCAGCTCCGGCGACAGCCGCCGGCGGATGTTCTGCACGTTGTGCAGCACGGCGCCCAGCGGGTTGTTGATCTCGTGCGCCATGCCGGCGGCCAGCCCGCCGACCGAGAGCATCTTCTCCGACTGCACCATCACTTCCTCCAGCGATAGGCGCTGGGTGATGTCGTCGATGCGGATCACCACGCCGCCCTTGCCGCTGCCGCCCATCAGCGGGAAGAAGGTCAGCGCGTAGTGGCGGGACTCGCCGTCCTTGGGCCAGGTGACGCGCTCGACTTCCTCGACCCGGCAATGCTCGGCACTGCGTCGCAGGGCCTCCAGGTAGGGCTTGAGCGGCGGGAAGGCGAGGAAGATCGGTTTGTTCATCGCCTCGTCCAGGCCGGTGCCGGAAAGCAGGCTGGCCTCCTTGTTCCACTGGGTCACGTACATCTGCTCGTCCAGCGCGATCAGCGCCGAGGGCATCGAGTCGATGATGCTGTTGAGGTAGCTCTGGAAGCCGGTGAGCTTCTTCTCGATCTTGCTGCGCACCTGCACTTCGAGTTCCAGCTGCAGGTTCGTGTGGCGGGTTTCCTCGGCCAGGTTGCGCGCCTGGGAAAAAGCGGCCTGGGCATCGTCGCGCGCACGCTCGAGCTGCTGCTCGCGTGCCTGGATGCGCGCCAGCATGGTGTTGAAGGCCTCGGCCAGGCTGCCGATCTCGTCGTGGTTGCCGCGGCGCGCACGCAGCGAGTAGTTCTCCTCGCGGGTGACCTGGCGCGAAAGCTCTTCCAGGCGGCGGATCGGCTTGGTCACCAGGCGGCGAATCTGCCGCGCCACCAGCAGCCAGAACAGTACGCTGAAGGCGAGAATCACCAGGCTGGCGGTGAGGGTGCCGGTGTAGAAAGCGCCGGGCAGCTCGCTGGACGCCACCAGCAACAGGTTGCCGGGCGGCCCGTCGGCCTGCGGCAGCGGGATCAGCTGGTTGGTGCGGAATTCGGCGGTGCGCCAGCGCTCCAGTCGGTCCAGGCGCCGCGGCAGGTCGAGCTTCTCGCCGCGGGCGAGTTGCGCCACGAGCCGGCCGTCGCCGCCGTAGATCGCCGCGGCGCGCAGGGGAGGGTAGTCGCGCAGGTTCTCGAGCAGCTCCCGCGCGGTTTCCGGCGAGGCCAGCGCCGGGGCGCTCAGCGCCGGGTTGGCGATCAGCCGGCCGAGGGTCTGCAGCGCTTGCGGCGCCATGCTTTCCTGGGAAATCCAGTACGCGGCGCTGATGAAGGCGAGGTTGGCCACCAGCAGCACGGTGGCGAGCAATACCAGCAAGGCGGCGAGCAGCTTGCGGCCGACCGGGAGATTTTCGAGACGCTGACGCAGGATCATGGCGGGTCGTAGCGTGCGGAATGAACCGGCAGGGTAGCCGCGCTTCAGTGCACCGGCAATCCGCGCGCGGCTAGGTGCGCGAGCAGCCGCTGGTGCAGGGCGCGCAGGTGCGGCAGATCCAGCGCGTGGCGCTCGGCCACCGCGCAGGCGCGTCCGAGCAGGTAGGCGACCTCGGTGCGGCGACCGGCGGCGACGTCCTGGTGCATAGAGGAATGGTTCGCCGCGGTGGCCTGGATCACCCGCTGCACGTCGTCGTGCAGGTGCTCGGCGGCCGCCGGCTGGCCGCAGCCTTCGAGCAATTCGCCGAGCTCGGCGCAGAGGATCGCGACCTCCGCCGGGTGCTCGGCCAGCCCGCCGTTGCGGCAGTCGTACAGCACCGTCAGCGGGTTGATCGCGCAGTTCAAAGCCAGCTTGCGCCACAGTCGGGTAAGGATGTCCGGCGTCCACTGCTGGGGTATTCCGGCCTGCTCCAGCTGCGCGAGCCAGCCCGGTGGAGTGGGGGCGAGCGGGTCGCCGAGCCAGTTGAAGCCGTGCCCGGCGAAGATCACCTCGAAGTCGGCTTGCCGGAACGCGCCTTCGGTACTGGAGACCAGGATGCAGCGCGCGTGCGGCGCCAGGGCGGCGACTTCTTCCTGGCTGCCGATGCCGTTCTGCAACAGCAGCAGCTCGGCCTTCGGGGCCAGGCGCGGAGCCAGTGCCGCGACCGCGGAGGCGGCGTCATAGGCCTTGCAGGCGAGCAGCAGGCGATGTATCGGCGCCGTATCGGCGAGGGTTTTGGCGGGGAGCGGATGAAGGGTGCGCTGGCCGTTTTCCACCAGGCTCAGGCCACCGGCGCGGCGGTAGTCGGCCAGGCGCTTCTCATCGCGCAGAATCAGCGTGACCGGCAGCCCCGCCTGGGCCAGGCGCGCCGCCCACAGGGTGCCGAGGCTGCCCGCGCCGAGTACATGCCAGCTCACGCGTGCGTCGGCATCAGCGGCTGCCCAGGCGCAGGGCGGCGATGCGGCCGCTGGCGTAGGCCTCCGGCAGCAGGTTCTGGCCGTGCTCGATCAGCGTCTGCGCATCCAGCGGCAGCGCCTTGGCATCCGCGCCGACCAGGCCGATCCCGGCCTTCAAAGTGATGAACCCTTCGCTGGTCTTGAAGGCCTTGAGGTTGAGGCCTTCGTGCAGGCGCCGGAAGCTGGTCGGCGAGCATTCATGAAGGTCGTCGATGAGGGTGATCAGGCCGAAATGGGTGTCGTCCAGGCGCACCAGCACGTCCAGCGGGCGCACCAGCTGTTGCAGGCGACGGGCGATGCCGTGGAGCAGTTCGGCATGGAAATCCTCGCCATACTTCTGCCGCAGTTCGCCGGTTTCCGGCAGCCCGATCAGCAGGTAGCACAGCGCGCCGCCACGCGATTCCACCTGGCGCAGGCTGTCGCCGAGCTTGAGCCGCAGGTAGCGCGGATTGCCCAGGCCGGTGACCGAGTCGACCAGGTTGCGCTGTTCGAGGCTGGCGATGTTCTGCGTCAGCAGGCGGTTTTCCTGGAGCAGCCGCTGCAGGGTGTTGCACAGGCGGTCGGCGGCGAACACGCGAGGCAGCAACTGTTCGCTCATTTCCGACTTGCTGATGAAATCGTCGACGCCGCGGTCGAAGGCTTCGTGCAGCACGTTTTCGCCTTCCTTGCCGGTGAGCAGGACGATGTAGGTGTAGTGATCGGCCATCTCGTCGAGCTGGCGTACCCGCGCGGTCAGCTCAAGGCCGTCGATCTCCGGCATCAGCCAGTCGGCGAGCAGCACGCTGGCCGCGCGCGTTTCGAGTTGCCGCAGCGCCTCCGTCGCGCTGCTGGCGAAGCGCACATCCTGATAACCGGCCTGGCTGAGTGCCCGGCCGATCATGGCGCTGGAGAATTTGGCGTCATCCACGACCAGGATGCTGAGGTAAGCGTTGGGCATTTAGCGAACTCGCAATAGGGGCCGACTTCCTGCCAGCCGGGGGGCGCCGCATAGTTGTGCGGTTATAATGACCCGGCATTTTCAACCGTCAAGCCAGGCGCGAACCGCTCGAGAGTTCGAACGCGCCACCAATCTGGAGCAAGCCACATGCCCTCTTTCGACGTGGTGTCGGAGCTGGACAAGCACGAAGTCACCAATGCCGTGGACAATGCCATGAAGGAACTCGAACGCCGCTACGACCTGCGTGGCAAGGGCAGTTTCGAGTTCAAGGAGAAGGTCGTCACCCTGACCGCCGAGGCGGATTTCCAGCTCGAGCAGATGATCGAGATCCTCAAGCTGTCGCTGGTCAAGCGCAAGATCGACGTGCAGTGCCTGGAACTCAAGGACGCCTATGCCTCCGGCAAGGTGGTGAAGCAGGAAGCCACGCTGCGCGAAGGCATCGACAAGGAACTGGCGAAGAAGATCGTCGCGCTGATCAAGGACGCGAAGCTCAAAGTGCAGGCCGCCATCCAGGGCGAGCAGGTTCGCATCACCGGCAAGAAGCGCGATGACCTGCAGGAAGCCATCGCCCTGCTGCGCACCCAGGACCTGGGCATGCCGCTGCAGTACAACAACTTCCGCGACTGACCCTCCGTCGCCCGGGTCGGAACCCCGGCCCTCCGCCGGGCGTCGCATTTTCCATGTTTTTCCGGGCGTCGCGACCGCGTCCCTTCACACCTTACTGGAGCTCCTTGATGGACCTGAGTGCTGAAATGAACCACCTGCTAGATGCCTCCGAGGCCTGGTTGCCACGGGTGCTGGAATACGGCGGCCAACTGCTGCTGGCGGCGATCACCCTGCTGATCGGCTGGTGGCTGATCAACCGGCTGGTGGCGAGGGTGGTGGGGCTGCTCGCGGTGCGCAGGATCGACCCGGCGTTGCAGGGCTTCATCGGCAGCCTCAGCGGGATTGCCCTGAAGATTCTGCTGCTGGTCAGCGTGGCCTCGATGATCGGCGTGCAGACCACTTCGTTCATTGCCGCCATCGGCGCTGCCGGCCTGGCCATCGGCCTGGCGCTGCAGGGCAGCCTGGCAAACTTTGCTGGCGGCGTGCTGATCCTGATATTCCGCCCGTTCCGCATTGGCGACTGGATCGAGGCGCAAGGTGTGGCCGGCACCGTCGACAGCATCCAGATTTTCCACACCATTCTGCGCACCGGTGACAACCGCACGGTGGTGATACCCAACGGCAACCTGTCCAACGGCATCATCACCAACGTCTCCCGGCAGGAGACCCGCAAGGTGGTGTTCGACGTAGGCGTGGACTACACCGCCGACCTGCAGAAGGCCAAGGACGTGCTGCTGGCGCTGGCGGAGGATGAACGGGTGCTCGCGGAGCCGGCGCCGCAGGTGGTGGTGGCGGCGCTGGGCGACAATGCGATCACCCTGTCGCTGCGCATCTGGACCAGGAACGGCGACTACTGGCCGGTGACGTTCATGCTCAACGAAGTGGTGCGTGACCGTCTCGGAGCAGTGGGCATCGGCATCCCGTTCCCGCAACGGGTCATCCATGTAATGAAGAGCGACGAGCCGGCCGTCTGAGCGATCACGCTGGGCGATCGTTCTGCGTTTGCGTCGCCGCTTCCGCCTGCTCCTCGACCGGTTGCGGTTCGCGGCGCAGGCGGCGCCACTGCATCAGAATGAGGATCAGCGTCGGCACGCCGAGGAGCGTGGTGATGAGGAAGAAATCGCTGTAGCCGACCTTCTCCACCATCACCCCCGAATAGCCCCCGAGCAGGCGCGGCAGCAGCATCATCAGCGAGCTGAGCATGGCGTACTGGGTGGCCGAGAACTTCAGGTTGGTCAGGCTCGACAGGTAGGCGACGAACGCGGTGGAGGCCAGCCCGGCGCTGAAGTTGTCGCAGGAGATGGTCAGCACCAGCATCTGCAGGTCCGCCCCCATCCCCGCCAGCACGACGAACAGGAGGTTGGTGCCGGCCGAGGCGGCGCCGCCTATGAAGAGGATCGGCAGGATGCCGAAACGCACGATCAGCAGGCCGCCGAACACCCCGCCGAGCAGCGTCATTATCAGCCCGAAGATCTTGCTGACACCCGCGATCTGGTCCTTGCTGAAGCCCTGGTCGATGTAGAAGACGTTGGCCATCACGCCCATCACCGTGTCCGACATCCGATAGGTGGCGATCAGCCCCAGCAGCATCAGCGCCTGCCAGCGGTAGCGCAGGATGAAGTCGCTGATCGGCGTCAGCACCGGCGCCATCAGCAGACGGCCGGGGGCGGACAGGCAGCCCAGGCAGATCAGCAGGTACATGGTCCCGCGCGGCCAGTAGCCTCCGTAGTACGACTGCAGACCGCCGGTGAAGGCGACCATCAGGATGATCAGCACGATCACCGAAACACCCTGGTTGACGAAATCCAGGTGCCGCGTGCGCTTGCGCTGATAGGCCTGGCGCAGCGTGCTGCCGACCGGCAGCAGCAGCGCGCGGCCCCAGGGCGACAGGCAGCCGAGGATGAACAGCCCGTACAGCGCGGCACGCGGCCAGGCGGTGGCGATCAGCGCGTTGATCAGCGCCGGCACCGAGATCAGCATCACCAGCAGCAGGCCGATCGAGGCGAGCTGGTGGTTGAAGCCGAACAGCGAGGTACGGTTCGGCAGCGGGGTGGTGGCCTCGGGTTCGCGGATCGCCAGGCTGGTCATCAGGCCGGGCAGGATCAGCAGGGCGAAGGCGATGTAGGTGCTGGCCCAGGCGCTCTGGTCATAGTGCTGGCTGCTCGAGCCCAGCCAGTCGGCGAGGAACAGCGCGCCGGCGGTGGCCAGCAGCATCGCCACGCGGTAGCCGGTCATGTACGAGGCGGCGAGGGCGGCCTGGTAGCTGTCCTCGGCGATTTCCAGGCGGTAGGCATCGATGGCGATGTCCTGGGTCGCCGAGGCGAAGGCCACGGCCACGGCGAAGGCGATCAGCAGCGCCAGGTGGTCGCGCGGATCGCACAGCGCCATGCCGACCAGGCCGATGGCGATCAGCGACTGCGAGAGGATCAGCCAGGAGCGGCGTTTGCCCAGGGCACCGAGCAGCGGCAGGCGCCATTGGTCGAGCATCGGCGACCAGACCCACTTGAAGGCGTAGGCGAGGCTGATCCAGCTGGCGTAGCCGATGGTTTCGCGCGACACCCCGGCCTCGCGCAGCCAGACCGACAGCGTCGAGAACACCAGCACCGCTGGCAGCCCCGCCGCGAACCCGAGCAGCAGAAGGGCGAGGGAAGCTGGGGTGGCGTAGGCGCGGAGTGCGTCGCGCCAGGTTTTACGGGACATGAGGGTACGCGGGTGGCTGGCAAAGGGCGCACTCTAACCGCGTTGCTCCGTCGGGCGCCAGCCGTGCCGACGCATGTCCACACGGTCATTGCGCACGCTCACACCTTCGTCGCGCAGGCGCGCGCGCTGCTCGTCGCCGGAGGGGCTGCCGGCCTGCAGGCTCAGTCGTCCACCAGCGGCTATGACGCGGTGCCAGGGCAATGCCGAACCCTCCGGCAACTGCGCCAGGGTTCGCCCCACCCAGCGCGCCGCGCGGCCGAGGCCGGCCAGTTCGGCGAGCTGTCCGTAGCTGACCACGCAGCCCCTCGGCACCTGGCTGAGCACCAGATACAGCGCCTCGCGGCGGGCCTGCGGATCGTTCGGCGAGGCCCAGGCGTGCGCCTCGTCAGCGTCGGTCGAGTCGCTCATCGCGCGGCGTCCCGCACGCCCGTCGCCGCCATGGACGGCGCCGAAGCGCCTGAAACGGGCATGCAGCCTGCATTGAACTTGCCCTCCGCCTGTGTGTCTGGTTGCTCAGTTGCCGTGCGTCCGGATAATGCCCGGACTTACCCGAACCCTGGAAGCAGACCTACGCCTATGTTGTTGAGAAACCTGCTGTGCCTGACCCTGGGCTGTGTCACCACCTCGGCGTTCGCCGACACCGTATGGTTGAAGAACGGCGATCGCCTGACCGGCAAGGTCAAGGTGCTGGATGGCGGCAAGCTGATGCTGGACACGGACTACGGCGGCTCCATCCCGCTGGATTGGAAGAAGGTCGCCACGCTGGAGAGCGAGACCCCGATGCTGGTTCGCCAGGACGACTTCGAGGACCCGCAACTGGCGAGCTCCCTGCACAAGGGCGACGACGGCAAGGTGGTGCTGGGGAGCGCCGAGGCTCCGAAGACCATCGAGCTGGCGAGCATCCAGCAGATGATTCAGCCCAAGCCACTGATCCAGGACTTCACCTGGAGCGGCAACATCGACCTGGCACTGGACTACAAGCGCGCGGACACCGACACCGACGACTACAACGTGGCCTTCAAGACCAAGGCCAGGCACGGCCTGTGGCGGCATAACGGCGACGGCGAGTACAACCGCGAAAGCAGCGACGGCGTCACCACCACCAACAACTATCAGCTGGAGTACGCGCTCGACCGCTTCTTCACCGAACAGTGGTTCTGGCAGGGCCGTGTCGACTACAAGAACGACAAGATCGAGGACCTCGCGCGCCAGCGCACGCTGGGTACCGGTCCGGGTTACCAGTTCTGGGACAACGAACTGGGCGCCTTCTCGCTCACCTCGCTGGTCAACCGCACCGACTATGAATACAGCAACGGCAACAAGGACAACTTCTACTCGCTGGCGCTGAAGTGGGAATACAACCGCTACCTGATCGGCAAGACGGTGGAGATCTTCACCAACGGCGAGATCGGCAAACCCTTGTCCGGCGTCGCCGAGTACGCCCTGGATTCCGAGGCCGGCCTGCGCTACAAGGTCACCGACTGGGCCTCGCTCAACCTCAAGGCCGAGAAGGACATCGTCAGCGGCAACTCCGATGGCGAGCTGAATGAAACCCGCTACACCGTCGGTTTCGGCGTGGGTTGGTAAAAGCCCCCGCTCGCAAGAAAAAAGCCCCGCATCGCGGGGCTTTTTCATTTCGGCGCTCTTGGCGATGTCTGGTATCGATCTTGCGAGCTCAGGCCAGGCAAGGCGAATGCCGGCGAGAGAGCGGAATTTACGCCTGTAAATGAGCATCCTGAACCGGCATTCAACGCCGCCTGGCCGACGCGCAGCAGATCGAAACCCAACTAGAGGCGGAGGCCGCCGTCGAGTTCCAGCACCCTCCCCGTGTAGTAGTCGTTCTCGAAGATATAGGCCACCGAGTGGGCGATCTCCACCGGCTTGCCCAGGCGCTTGAGCGGGATGCCCGAGGTCATCTTCTCCAGCGCTTCGGGTTTCATGCTCGCCACCATGTCGGTCTCGATGAAGCCCGGCGCCACGCCCGCCACGCGGATGCCGTAGCGCGCCAGTTCCTTCGCCCAGACCACGGTGTCCGCCGCGACCCCGGCCTTGGCCGCCGAGTAGTTGGCCTGGCCCATGTTGCCGGCGCGGGAGATCGAGGAGATGTTGACGATCGCGCCTTCGTTCTTCAGCTCGATCATCTTCGCCGCGACCTCGCGGGTGCAAAGGAACACGCCGGTCAGGTTGACGTCGATCACCGACTGCCACTGCGCCAGGCTCAGCTTGGTCAGCTCGCCGTCCTTGACCTTGATGGTCAGCCCGTCGCGCAGGATTCCCGCGTTGTTCACCAGCCCGTTGATCGCGCCAAAGTCGTCGGCCACCTGGCTCACCAGATGAGTCACCTGCTCTTCGTTGGCAACGTTGCACAGGTAGGCTTTCGCCTCGCCCCCGGCGGCCTTGCAGGCGGCGACGGCCTCGTCGAGTTTCTCCTGGTTGAGATCGACCAGCGCCAGGCGTGCGCCCTTCGCCGCCAGGTATTCGCCCATGGCGCGGCCGAGACCCTGGCCGCCGCCGGTGATGATGATGACCTTGTCCTTGAGTTGCATCGTGAATCCCCTGCTGATTGTTGTTGTCGTCGCCGCCACGGCGAACCCGTTATGCTGAGCCCGTCCATTCTCAACGGAATCGTCCAAGGAGTCATTGGGTGAGCGTTCGATCGAGCCAGCATGCACGCCGGTTGCTGCTGCGGGAGTACCGCGGCGTGCTTTCCACCCAGTCCAGGGCCATGCCCGGCTTTCCGTTCGGCTCGGTGGCGCCGTTCTGTCTCGACGCCTCGGGCCGGCCGCTGATCCTCATCAGCCGCATCGCCCAGCATACCCACAACCTCAAGGCCGACGGGAAGTGCTCGCTGCTGGTGGGCGAGCGTGGCGCGCAGGACGTGCAGGCGGCGGGGCGCCTGACCCTGCTCGCCGAGGCCAGCCCGTTGCAGGGCGCTGGAGAGATCGAAGCGGCGGCCCGGCGGTTCTATCGCTACTTTCCCGCCTCGCAGGACTATCACCTGGCCCACGACTTCGACTTCTGGGTGCTGCAGCCGGTGCGCTGGCGCTACATTGGCGGCTTCGGCGCGATCCACTGGCTGGACCGGGTCGAGCTCGCCAACCCCTTCGCCGGCGCCAGCGAAACCTCGATGGTCGAACACATGAACGACGATCACCCCGATGCCATCGCCCACTACGTCCGGCTGGCCGGCCTGCCGGGCAACGAACCGGCACAGATGGTCGGCATCGACAGCGAAGGCTTTCACCTGCGCATCGGTGCGGCGCTGCACTGGCTGCCGTTCGCAGAGCCCTGCAGCAACCCCGGCGAGGTGCGCCAGGCGCTGGTCGCGCTGGCCCGTGCCGACGCCTGGCCGTTCCCGGAAGGTCCCGGCGACGAATAATCCGGTAACAGTCGCTATCCTGCCGGCCTTGAAATGCCGGCTGCCCACCGTCATCTCATACCCTCGGAAGCCGTTCTTCCGCCAAGGATTCCACGATGCGCGTTTTCTTCTTTCTGTTCCTGTTGTTCCCGGTTGTCGAGCTGGCGCTGCTGATCAAGGTCGGCGGCGCCATCGGCGTTCTGCCCACGCTGCTGTTGCTGGTGGGCAGTGCGCTGCTCGGCGGCCTGCTCCTGCGCGTCGCCGGTGTAGCCACCGCCTGGCGAGCGCGGGAGCGCCTGGCGCGCGGCGAGTTGCCCGAAAAGGAAATGCTCGAGGGGCTGATGGTCGCCCTGGGCGGTGCCTTGCTGATACTGCCGGGTTTTCTCAGCGACATCATAGGCCTGCTGTTCATCGTCCCCTTCACCCGCGCCATGATCCTGCGGGCCGTCGGGCGCCGGATCGAGGCGCAGGTGCAGCGCCAGCGCGCGTTCTCCGATGACCCGGCGGGCGGCGCGGCGCGGCCTGACGCGGCCCGACCTGACGCGGCCCGACCCAATGTCATCGAGGGCGAGTACGAACGCCGCGATCAGTGATCGGATGCGTTCGTATGCCAGCCCCTCTGCGCCGCGATAACGAAATTTTTTTTGCGCGCGACCCTTGAAATGCGCTTGTACGCCCGCATCTAGCGGACACCGCAAGGTCCCTGTCACGTCGACAGGCTGTCTTCTGCGGTCCGCTCTGCGGGCCGCAACCGGCACCGCCGGATTTAACCCGCCGGCATCGAGCCGGCGCCGGAAAACACTCAATTGGGAGAGATCGACAATGAAGCTTCGTCCCCTGCATGACCGCGTCGTCATTCGTCGCAGCGAAGAAGAAACCAAAACCGCAGGCGGCATCGTGCTGCCGGGTTCCGCTGCCGAAAAACCGAACCGCGGCGAAATCGTCGCTGTTGGCGCCGGCAAAGTGCTGGAAAACGGTGAAGTGCGCGCCCTGGCCGTCAAAGTCGGCGACAAAGTGGTGTTTGGCCCTTACTCCGGCAGCAACACCGTGAAAGTCGACGGCGAAGACCTGCTGGTGATGAGCGAGAACGAAATCCTCGCCGTCATCGAAGCCTGATTCCCCGCGAATCCCGTCACTAATTGAAGAATTGAGGATCAATCACCATGGCTGCTAAAGAAGTCAAATTCGGCGATTCCGCTCGCAAGAAAATGCTGGTCGGCGTGAACGTGCTGGCCGATGCCGTCAAAGCCACCCTCGGCCCGAAAGGCCGCAACGTGGTTCTGGAAAAGAGCTTCGGCGCTCCGACCATCACCAAGGACGGCGTTTCCGTCGCCAAGGAAATCGAACTCAAGGACAAGTTCGAGAACATGGGCGCGCAGCTGGTCAAGGACGTCGCGTCCAAGGCCAACGATGCCGCCGGTGACGGCACCACCACCGCCACCGTTCTGGCCCAGGCCATCGTCAACGAAGGCCTGAAAGCCGTCGCTGCCGGCATGAACCCGATGGACCTCAAGCGCGGCATCGACAAGGCGACCATCGCCATCGTCGCCGAGCTGAAGAACCTGGCCAAGCCGTGCGCCGATTCCAAGGCCATCGCCCAGGTCGGCACCATCTCCGCCAACTCCGACTCCTCGATCGGCGACATCATTGCCGAAGCCATGGAAAAGGTCGGTAAAGAAGGCGTGATCACCGTCGAAGAAGGTTCGGGCCTGGAGAACGAGCTGTCCGTCGTCGAAGGCATGCAGTTCGACCGCGGCTACCTGTCCCCCTACTTCATCAACAAGCCGGACACCATGGTCGCCGAACTCGACGGCCCGCTGATCCTGCTGGTCGACAAGAAGATCTCCAACATCCGCGAAATGCTGCCGGTGCTGGAAGCTGTCGCCAAGGCCGGCCGTCCGCTGCTGATCGTTGCCGAAGACGTCGAAGGCGAAGCCCTGGCCACCCTGGTCGTCAACAACATGCGCGGCATCGTCAAGGTCGCGGCCGTCAAGGCTCCGGGCTTCGGCGACCGTCGCAAGGCCATGCTGCAGGACATCGCCATCCTGACTGGCGGTACCGTGATTTCCGAAGAAGTCGGCCTGAGCCTGGAAAGCGCCACCCTGGAACACCTGGGTAACGCCAAGCGCGTCGTGCTGAACAAGGAAAACACCACCATCATCGACGGCGCCGGCCAGCAAGGCGACATCGAATCCCGCGTTGCGCAGATCCGCAAGCAGGTCGAGGAAACCTCCTCCGACTACGACCGTGAAAAACTGCAAGAGCGTCTGGCCAAGCTGGCCGGCGGTGTTGCCGTGATCAAGGTCGGTGCCGGCACCGAAGTCGAGATGAAAGAGAAGAAAGCCCGCGTCGAAGACGCCCTGCACGCCACCCGTGCGGCGGTCGAAGAAGGCGTGGTGCCTGGCGGTGGCGTTGCCCTGGTGCGCGCTCTGCAGGCCATCTCCGAGCTGAAGGGCGATAACGAAGACCAGAACGTTGGTATCGCGCTGCTGCGTCGCGCCGTCGAGTCCCCGCTGCGCCAGATCGTTGCCAACGCCGGTGGTGAGCCGAGCGTGGTGGTCGACAAGGTCAAGCAGGGTTCGGGCAACTTCGGCTTCAACGCCGCGACCGACACCTACGGCGACATGATCGAGATGGGTATCCTCGATCCGGCCAAGGTGACCCGTACCGCGCTGCAAGCCGCCACCTCCATCGGCAGCCTGATGATCACCACCGAAGCGATGATCGCCGAAGTGGCTGAAGACAAGCCTGCTGCCGGTGGTATGCCGGACATGGGCGGCATGGGTGGCATGGGCGGCATGATGTAAGCCGACCCGTCACCGCTGTATCGAGAGCCCCGCGAAAGCGGGGCTTTTTTATGCGTGCGAATTGGCTGCCCTGCCGAGCCGCCTTCGTAGGCTGCGCCGCGCGCGCCAATGGCTCACCGGGGGGGGGTGGTGCGCATGGCGCACCCTACGAAAGGCCATCGACGTTTCTGCGTGCCGTGGTCTACGTAGAGTGCGCCGCGCGCACCGTTGGGGTTCCCAGTGGGATTGCGGTGCACATGGAGCCCCCACAAAAGGCCATCGAGGTTTCTCCGTGCCGCGGTTTACGTAGGGTGCGCCGCGCGCACCAATGGCTCCCGAATGGGGATTGCGGTGCGCATGGCGAACCCTGCGAAAGAAAAACCCCGCCGAGGCGGGGTTCATGTCTTGCGGCCGGGTCGCTTACTGGGTGATTACCCGGGGTGCGACCGGCTGGGCATCCGGCGAGATGGTGATCTCGACGCGGCGATTGAGCACGCGCGAATCCGGCGTGTCGTTGCTCGCCACCGGGCTGCTCTCGCCATAACCCTGGGTGGTGATGCGCTGCGGCGCGATGCCCATGCTGGCCAGTGCGGTTTTCACCGAATCGGCGCGGCGCTGCGACAGCTCCAGGTTATGCGAGGCGGTGCCGGTGCTGTCGGTGAAGCCCTCGACCACCACCTGGCGCTCGGGGTTCTTCTTCAAGTAGTCGCCCAGTTTGTAGAGCTGGCGCATACCCGCCGGCTTAAGCTCAGCCCGGTCGACCTCGAACAGCACATCGCCCAGGGTGATCATGTCGCCGCGCGGCGTGGGCTGCGGCTTCAAGGTGCCGAGCAGCGAATCCACCTGCGCGGTACGCGCGTCCAGGCGAGCCTGGGTGCGTTGCGCGGCGGCGCCGGCGAGGTTCTTCTCGGCCGTCTTCATGCGGATGGTTTCCTCCGCCACGACCACGCGCTGGTTGGTGAGGTAGGCCAACTGGTCGACGGTCTTCTGGTCGTTGTCACCGGAATAGGCCAGTTCGGCGCGGCTGAGCATGTCCGCGGCTTCCTTGGTCTCGACGGGCGCCAGCATGGCGGCCTGGGGATTGGTCTGCAGCTGGTTGTAGCTGGCGCGGGCCTGGTCGAGGTTCGGGTTGGGTTTCGAGGCGCAACCGGCGAGGGCCAGGGTCAGCGCCGAAAGGGCAGGTATCAACAGTGTCTTACGCATAACGAGTCATCCTTTTCGAGTTCGTCTGCCGGGCCATCACTTGACGATGATGGTGCTGCGTTGGCCTTCTTCGCGCAGGTCTTGCACACCCTGCTGCGAGTCCTGGTAGGCCTTCTCGGCCTTCGCGGCGAGCGCCTTGCGTTCGGCTACGCGGGCGTCCCATTCGGCCTGTTCGGCGAGCCGACGGGCCTGCTCGTAGTCTTTTTCCTTCGCCAGGGATTCGGCGCGGGCCATCTTTTCCTGCGCGGTGCGCAGCTCGACCGGTGCGTACTCCGTGGCGCCTGCCACGGTTGCGCTCTTCAGCACGGTGTTGCTGACGGCGAACTGTTCGGTGGGCGGATTGCCGGCGCAGCCCGCGAGCAATAGGGTGCTGCCGAGGGCCAGCGCGGCGAGCGTGAAGCCGCTTCTGGACGAAGCGGATTTGGCGTTACCTGAGTTCATAAGAAGTGCCTCCTGGATTTCCGTACGATCGTTTATTCCGTGATCTCGCCGTTGTCTCCGGACGGTCCGGCACGGGCTCGAAGGGGCTTGTGCGGCGTCCGGGACAGCGGCGACATACTTTTCCGACTGGTGGCAACGGACAAATGTTCCAACTGTTTTCCCTGACCGAATGGTCAGCAGATACATGCCCGGAAAACGCCGGGCGAACGCCGACTAGCCGCTCTGGATGGCGGCTTAGACGGCAGAGGGGAGTTGCGCTCAGTGGTTACTGCTGCTTTCGCGCTCTTCGCTGAGGTCCTGCAGGTAGCGACGCGACAGGGCCAAGAAGCGCGGGGTGGGGCCGATGTCTTCGTACAGCGGGTCGCCCTGTTCGTCGACGGCGACGACCTGGTTGCCCTTCACGTAGGGCAGGCTGGCTTCGAGCTCTTCCAGCGAGGCTGCGACCAGTTCGGCGAGCAGTTCCTCGACGTTGCGCTTGGGATACATCTCCGACAGTGCCGCCAGGCGTGCGGCGGATTCCAGGTCCAGGTTGATGTTGTACTGGCCGCGGGTCAGTCGGCCCTTAGCGTTCTCTTCCCAATGTTTCGCCAGTTCACGAATCTTCATGGTTACCTCATTCCCCGGCATGTACCGCTCCGGAGCAGGTGGTTGGGTTTGATCGCCCTATGGCGGGCTCATGGGTTTTGAACAACTTCGCCCGTGCTCGTTCAGATTGATTGCCGGCCCACCGCCGGCGCGAACGATCGGAGGAGAACCGGCATGGCGGAAATCGACGCACGACTGCGCGAGGACGTTCATCTGCTCGGCGAACTGCTGGGCGACACCATCCGTGCGCAACACGGCGAGGACTTCCTCGAACGCATCGAGCGCATCCGCAAGGGTGCCAAGGCTGCCCGGCGCGGCTCGGAGGAGGGCGCCCGGCAGCTGGGCGAGACCCTCGACGGGCTGCGCGAGGACCAGTTGCTGCCGGTGGCGCGGGCGTTCAACCAGTTCCTCAACCTGGCCAACATCGCCGAGCAGTACCACCGCATCCGCCGTCGCCGCGCCGATGAAGCGCCCCCGTTCGAAACCCACGTGCTCGGCGAGCTGCTGGCGCGCCTGCGTGGCGACGGGCATGCCGGCGATGCCCTGGCGAAGCAGTTGGCGGGCCTGGAGATCGAACTGGTGCTCACCGCGCACCCGACCGAGGTGGCGCGCCGCACGCTGATCCAGAAGTACGACGCCATGGCCGCCCAGCTCGCCGTGCAGGACCACGACGATCTCGGCGCGGCGGAGCGCGACGAGGTTCGCGACAACCTGCAGCGGCTGATCGCCGAGGCCTGGCACACCGAGGAAATCCGCCGCGTCCGGCCGACCCCGGTGGACGAGGCCAAGTGGGGCTTCGCGGTGATCGAGCATTCCCTCTGGCACGCCCTGCCGCGCGTGCTGCGTGGCGTCGATCGGACCTTGCAGGACTGCTGCGGAGAGCGGCTGCCGCTGGATGCCGCGCCGATCCGCTTCGCCTCCTGGATGGGCGGCGACCGCGACGGCAACCCCAATGTCACCGCGGCCGTGTCCCGCGAAGTGTTGCTGCTGGCGCGCTGGATGGCCGCCGACCTGTACCTGCGCGATGTCGACCGGCTTGCCGCCGACCTGTCCATGCAGCAGGCCAGCGACGCACTGCGCGCGCGTGCCGGCGATACCCCGGAGCCGTATCGGCAGGTGCTCAAGACCCTGCGCGAACGCCTGCGGGCGACCCGCAGCTGGGCGCAGTCGGCGTTGCGCGAATCCCTGGCGCCCGGTGCCGCGGTGCTGCAGCACACCGACGAACTGCGTGAGCCGCTGGAGCTGTGCTACCGCTCGCTGCATGAGTGCGGCATGGGCATGATCGCCGACGGTGCGCTGCTCGACTGCCTGCGCCGGGTGTCCAGCTTCGGCCTGTTCCTGGTCCGCCTGGACCTGCGTCAGGACGCTGCCCGGCACGCCGCGGCGCTCGGCGAAATCACCGAATACCTCGGCCTGGGCCGCTACGGCGAATGGGACGAGGCGCGGCGCCTGGCCTTTCTGCAGGAGGAGTTGAAGAGTCCCCGGCCGCTGCTTCCGGCGGATTACCAGGCCAGCGAAGACACCGCCGAAGTGCTCGCCACCTGCCGCGTCGCCGCGCAGGCTCCGGCGGAATCACTGGGCTCCTACGTCATCTCCATGGCCGGCGCCGCCTCCGATATCCTCGCCGTGCAACTGCTGCTCAAGGAGTCCGGCCTGCGCCGGGCGCTGCGTGTAGTGCCGCTGTTCGAGACCCTCGCCGACCTGGACAACGCCGGCCCGGTGATCGAGCGACTGCTCGGCCTCGCCGATTACCGCGCCCGCCTGTGCGGGCCGCAGGAAGTGATGATCGGCTATTCGGATTCGGCCAAGGACGCCGGCACTACGGCGGCGGCCTGGGCGCAGTACCGCGCCCAGGAGCGGCTGGTGGAAATCTGTCGCGAGCAGCAGGTCGAACTGCTGCTGTTCCATGGCCGTGGCGGCACCGTCGGGCGCGGCGGCGGTCCGGCGCACGCGGCGATCCTCTCGCAGCCTCCGGGCTCGGTGAATGGGCGCTTCCGCACCACCGAGCAGGGCGAAATGATCCGCTTCAAGTTCGGCCTTCCGGCGATCGCCGAACAGAACCTCAATCTCTACCTGGCTGCCGTTCTCGAGGCGACATTGCTGCCGCCGCCCGTGCCGCAGGCGCACTGGCGCGAGCAGATGGATCGCCTCGCCGCCGATGGCGTGGCCGCGTACCGCGCGGTGGTCCGCGAGAACCCGCAGTTCGTCGATTATTTCGGCCAGGCGACCCCGGAGCAGGAGCTCGGTCGCCTGCCGCTGGGCAGTCGTCCGGCCAAGCGCCGCCAGGGCGGCGTCGAAAGCCTGCGGGCCATCCCGTGGATATTCGCCTGGACCCAGACCCGCCTGATGCTGCCCGCCTGGCTGGGCTGGGAGCGCGCGCTGGGCAATGCCCTGGAGCGCGGCGAAGACGAGACGCTGCGCGAGATGCGCGAGTCCTGGCCGTTCTTCCGCACCCGCATCGACATGCTGGAAATGGTCCTCGCCAAGGCCGACGCCGACATCGCCCGACTCTACGACGAACGCCTGGTGGAACCCTCGCTGCGCCCGCTCGGAGCGCAGCTGCGCGACCTATTGTCACAGGCTTGCGCGGCGGTGCTCGGCCTGACCGGACAGTCCCAGTTGCTTGGCCACAGTCCCGAGACGCTGGAGTCGATCAGCGTGCGCGATGCCTATCTCGACCCGCTGCACCTGCTCCAGGTCGAACTGCTGGCGCGCTCGCGGCAATCCCCGGCGGAGCCCGACGCACCGCTGGAGCAGGCGCTGCTGGTGAGTGTGGCAGGGATCGCCGCGGGTCTGCGCAACACCGGTTAGTGCCGTTGCCCGAGGGCCGGAACGCAGGGGGAATTCAGCGCCAGGAGGTCGCTTTTACGGCCATCCGCCGGGGGCGTCGCGACCGCTCGCCGGGCCCGGCACAGGCGTGCGAAAGGCGGTCAAGGCTCCGACTTTGGGCGGCTTGTGCCGCTTCGGTGCGCTGTGTATCTTGGTCAACCTTTGGGCGGGCCCTGTAGCCCGCGCTGCCGCCGCAACCGGTATAGAGATCGGCCCCAAGAGGCCGGTCCGACGACTTACTACTTTGAGGAGCAAAGCGATGCGCGTGATTCTGCTGGGGGCACCCGGTGCCGGCAAAGGTACTCAAGCTCGCTTCATCACCGAGAAGTTCGACATCCCGCAAATTTCCACCGGCGACATGCTGCGTGCGGCCGTCAAGGCCGGCACCGAGCTGGGTCTCAAGGCCAAGAGCGTGATGGACAGCGGCGGCCTGGTGTCCGACGACCTGATCATCAACCTGGTCAAGGAACGCATCGCCCAGCCCGACTGCGCCAAGGGCTTTCTCTTCGACGGCTTCCCGCGCACCATCCCGCAGGCCGAGGCGCTGAAGCAGGCCGGGGTGAAGATCGACTACGTGGTGGAAATCGCCGTCGACGACGAGGAAATCGTCAGCCGCATCGCCGGTCGCCGCGTGCACCCGGATTCCGGCCGCGTCTATCACATCGAGCACAACCCGCCGAAAGTTGCGGACGTCGACGACCTCACCGGCGAAGCGCTGATCCAGCGTGACGACGACAAGGAAGCGACCGTGCGCCACCGCCTGTCGGTGTACCACTCTCAGACCAAACCGCTGGTGGACTTCTACCAGCAGCTCGCGGCCGTCGAGGGCACACCGAAATACACCGCCGTGCAGGGCGTGGGTTCGGTCGAGGACATCACCGCCAAGGTGTTCGCCGCGCTGAGCTGACCCATCGAGCGTTCCGAACGGCCCGCTCGCGGGCCGTTTTCGTTTGTGTCGCACACCGCTGCGAGCGGCACGCTGCGGCTATAATGCGCGGCCTTTTCCTCCCTCACTGCGGACCCACCGATGACCACCTTGCTGGCCCTGGACACCTCCACCGAAGCCTGTTCCGTTGCCTTGCTCCACGAGCAACGGGTGCTGGTGCGTCACGAGGTGATCCCGCGCCTGCATGCCCAGCGGCTGCTGCCGATGATCGGCGAGATCCTCGCCGAGGCCGGCATCGGCATGAGCGCGCTGGACGCCATCGCGTTCGGCCGGGGCCCTGGTGCCTTCACCGGCGTGCGTATCGCCATCGGTGTGGTTCAGGGCCTGGCGTTCGCCCTGGAGCGGCCGGTGCTGCCGATCTCCGATCTCGCCGTGCTTGCCCAGCGCGCTCACCGCGAGCACGCCGCCACCCAGGTCGCCGCGGCCATCGACGCGCGCATGGACGAGGTGTACTGGGGTTGCTATCGCCTGGAGGCTGGCGAGATGCGCCTGCTCGGCGCCGAGGCCGTCCTGCCGCCTGAACGCGTCGGCCTGCCGCGCAACGCCGCCGGCAACTGGTTCGGCGCGGGCACGGGTTGGGGGTACGTGGCGCGCTTGCCGGTGGCGCCGCAGGCACTGGACGCCAGTCTGTTGCCGCACGCCGAAGACCTGCTCGCGCTCGCCGGTTTCGCCTGGGCGCGCGGCGAAGGTGTCGAAGCCGATGCGGCGCAGCCCGTGTATCTGCGCGACAACGTGGCGACGCCCAAAACACCGCTCTAGAAACCGCTCGGCGGGGCGGCTGAACGGGGCCTGCGCGGGCCCGGTCGGAGCAGGTGTGGAGCGCCGTTCATCCGCGCTCCCGGCCGCCGTGCCGGCGACGATTGCCAGCCTTCAGGCGACCGATTAGAGTGGCGCAACCTTGAGGTTATCCAATGCGTATCGACGGTTATACATCCCCCTACACAGTGGATCGCTCCTCCCGGCAGGGAACGGCGATCGCGCCCTACCGCGACGTTTCGCGCGGGGATGAGCTGCGCCAGGAAGATCCCACCTCGACGGCCGCCAGCCAGGACTTCGAGAGCGTCGCGCAGCCGCGTCAGGTCGAGCCGAGCAAGACCGTCCGCGAGTCGAACAACGACAGCCTGCCCATCGTCCGCTACACCGACACCTACGAACGTCCGGTGACCAGCCGCGCCGCCCAGGCCCTGGCCAGCTACAGCACCACTGCCAGCTACGCCAGCGAGCTGGACGCCAACGAAGTCCTCGGCCTCGACCTCTACGCCTAGTGCCGCTCCCGTACTTTCTCGGTTGCCCTTCCTGGAACGATGCTGCCTGGCGCGGTTCGGTTTTCCCGCGCCAGGCGGCCGCCGAAGACTTCCTCGCCCATTACTGCCACCTGTTCAACACCGTCGAGGGCAACACCACCTTCTACGCCTGGCCGGATGCCGCCAAGGTCGCCCGCTGGGCGCAGACCCTGTCGGCGAACTTCCGCTTCTGCGCCAAGCTGCCGAAGGAGATCAGCCACGAGGGCGACCTGCGTGACAACCTGGCCAGCGCCCGGCGCTTCCTCGCGCTGATGGCGCCGCTGGGCGAGCGCCTGCAACCGCTCTGGCTGCAACTGCCGGCGGCCTTCGGGCCGCAGCGCCTGGCCGAACTGGGCGATTTCATCGATGCACTGGACGAGCGCTCGCTGGCGGTCGAGGTGCGGCATGCGCAGTTCTTCGATGCCAGCGATGCCGAGCGGGCGCTCAATCGGCTGCTGCGCGATCGGGGTGTGGAGCGCATCTGCCTGGACGCCCGCGCGCTCTTCGCCTGCCGCAGCGACGACCCGGCGGTGCTCGATGCGCAGCGGCGCAAGCCGCGCCTGGCGTCGGTGCGGCCGACGTCCTTCAGCGCCTCGCCGCAGGTGCGGTTTATCGGCGGGCCGGATCTCGACGCCAACGACGCGCACCTGACGCGCTGGGTCGAGAAGCTCGCCGAGTGGATCGAGCAGGGCCTGACGCCGCACATCTACCTGCACACGCCGGACAACCGGTTGGCCGGCGAGCAGGCCAAGCGCTTCCACGAGCGACTGCGCCGGCGCCTGCCCGGCCTGGAAGCGCTCCCGGAGTTGCGCACGTCGCAGCTCGATCTGCTTTGAGGGTAAGGTGGGTTTTTTTGCGGAGGGCTATTCGATGACGTCCCAGGCATCTCGCGGCCAGGCGTTCAAGGCGCTGCACGCGCGCGACGGCGCGTTCGTCATCCCCAATCCCTGGGATGCCGGCTCGGCGAAGCTGCTCGCGGCATTGGGGTTTCCGGCTTTGGCTACCACCAGCGCGGGCCTGGCGTTTTCCCTCGGCCGCCCGGACGGCGAGGGCGCGCTGGACCTGGAGCAGACCCTGGCGAATGCGCGCGGAATCGTCGAGGCCACGCCGTTGCCGGTCAGCGCCGACCTGGAGAACGGTTTCAGCGCCACCACCGAGGGCTGCGCCGAGGCGATCCGCCGGGCCGCGGCGGTCGGCCTGGTCGGCGCCTCGATAGAGGACGCCAGCGGCGACGCGGCGCTGCCGATCCATCCGTTCGAGGATGCCGTGCAGCGCGTGCGCGCGGCGGCGCAGGCGGTACGCGGCCTGGATTTCCCCTTCATGCTCACCGCGCGGGCGGAGAACCTGCTGCACGGGCGCGACGACCTGCGCGACACCCTGCGCCGCCTGGAGGCTTACGCCGAAGCCGGCGCCGATGTGCTTTACGCGCCCGGCCTCATCCGCCGCGAAGACATCGCCGCCGCCGTGCGCGCGGTGGCGCCCAAGCCGCTGAACGTACTGATGGGCCTGTCGGGCAGCGCCTTGTCCGTCGACGAGCTGGCCGGGCTCGGCGTTCGGCGGATCAGCGTCGGCTCGTCGCTGGCGCGCGCGGCCTACAGCGGCTTCTTCCAGGCGGCGCAGGAGATCGCCAACAGCGGGACCTTCGCCTACGCCGCGCGCGGGTTGAGCTTCGCCGAACTCAACGAGGCCTTTCGTTAGCCGATGCGCAAGTTCCTCCTGCTGCTGCTGATCCTCGCCGCGCCGGTCGTGGCGATCTGGCGCGGCTGGTGGGACGTGCCACCGCAGTGGAACCTCTGGGCGCCGCTGGATGTGCGCCTGGAGCCGAACCTGCTGACGCCGCTCAAGCTGATGCGCCTGCAGCAGGACCGCGAGCTGTGCGCACAGGCGCTGCAGAGCTCCGCGCTGCGCTACAGCGCCGTCGCCGATGGCCCGGTGTCCGGTTGTCCGATCGAGAACGCGGTGCGCGTGCAGGCGTCGGAGCTGGCCTTCAGCGGCTCCTTCGTCGCCACCTGTCCGCTGGCGGTGGCCTACGCGATGTTCGAGCGGCACGGCCTGCAGCCCGCCGCGCAGGCGGTGTTCGGCCAGCCGGTGACGCGCATCGAGCACTTCGGCAGCTTCGCCTGCCGCAACATCGCCGGCAGCACGCGGCGCAGCCAGCACGCCTCGGCGAATGCCTTCGACATCGCCGGCTTCCGTCTGCGCGATGGCCGGCGCATCACCGTGGCGCGCGACTGGAAGGGCGATGACGACGCGGCGCGCTTCCTCCGCCTGGTCCACGACGCCGCCTGTGGCAGTTTCAACACCACCCTCGGGCCGCAGTACAACGCCGCCCATCACGATCATTTCCATGTCGACATGGGGCTTTACCGGATGTGCCGCTGAGCGTCGGCACTCGGCTGAACGCCGGGTGCGCGCGACCCGCTGTCATGCGGGCGCGCGTCACGGCGGCTTCTGGCAGAATGGCCGCCCCTCATCGCCTGCCCCGAGCACCATGACCGACCTGCCGACCCTGCGCGTCGAAGCGCTTTCCGCCGACCATTGCGCCGCCGCCGAGCGCTGGGCGCAGCGCCTCGGCCTGCCGTTGCAGGGCGACGCGGCGTTCGCCGTGCAGGTGGGTGCCGAGGGCTTGCAGTTCGTCGAACTGGGCGATGCCGCGCCGGGCCCGGTGCGGGTGGATTTCCTCGAGGGCGCGGTGGCGCACCGGCGACGGTTCGGTGGCGGCAGCGGGCAGATGATCGCCAAGGCGGTCGGCGTCGGCGCGGGCATTCGGCCGTCGGTGCTGGATGCCACCGCCGGGCTGGGGCGCGATGCCTTCGTGCTGGCGACCCTGGGCTGCACGGTCAGCCTGATCGAGCGCCAGCCGCTGATCGCCGCGTTGCTGGAGGATGGGCTGGCCCGCGCCGCCGGCGACGCGGAGGTCGGTTCGATCGTCGCGCGCATGCGCCTGTTGGTGGGCAACGCCATCGAACTGATCGGCGTCTGGCAGGACGAGGCACCGCAGGTGATCTACCTCGACCCGATGTTCCCGCATCGCGACAAGAGCGCGCTGGTGAAGAAGGAGATGCGCCTGTTCCGCCCGCTGGTGGGCGACGACATGGACGCGCCGGCGCTGTTGCAGGCCGCGCTGGCGCTGGCCAGCCACCGCGTGGTGGTGAAGCGCCCGCGCAAGGCGCCGCCGATCGAGGGCGCGAAACCGAGCTACAGCCTGGACGGCAAGTCCAGCCGCTACGACATCTATCCGCTGAAGAAACTGGTCGCAGCCAACTGATCGCGCGCTCGTTCATGTCCCAGTCAAACAGGTCGAACTTGGCTCTACGTGACTAGGCCATCGCCCCGTACAGTCGTCTTCACCGGGCTACCACGGCATTCGCCGTAACGGCCCTCCGACCCTGCGGAGCACGACCATGAGCCAACGTCTCGACTACCACAAGCTGTCCCCCGACGCCGCCGCCCTTTACGCGGAATTCAGCGTTCTGCTGATCAAGAAACCCTTTCTCGCCGAGATCGCCCATCTGGTGACACTGCGCGCGTCGCAACTGAACGGCTGCGCCTTCTGTGTCGACATGCACGTCAAGGAAGCCAAGATTCACGGCGAGCGCGAGCTGCGCCTTCATCACGTCGCCGTGTGGCGCGAATCGCCGCTGTTTTCGCCGCGTGAACGCGCGGCGCTGGAATGGACCGAGGCGTTGACCCACCTGCCGCCGCACGGCGTACCGGACGCGATCTTCGCCGCGGTGCGCGAGCAGTTTTCCGAGCAGGAAGTGGCCGAGCTGTCCTTCCTGATCATCGCGATCAACGGCTGGAACCGCCTGAGCGTCGCCTTCCGCGCCGTGCCCGGCTCGGCCGACAAGCTCTACGGCCTGCACAAGGCCAACCTCAGCTGAGGGGATCGAGGCGGAACGCGCGCAGGAACAGCTCCACCACGTCGCGCACGTGGGCCTGTTCGTCTTCCGCGCTCTGCGCTTCGGCGCAGCCGATCAGGTGGCGGAAGTGGTGGCCACCCTTGACCAGGCAGAAAAAATGCTCTGCGGCGCCGTGCGGGTCGGCGATGCGCAGTTTCCCGGCACGGTCCACCTCGGCCAGCAGCCGCGCCATCTCCTCGATCACCTGCTTCGGACCGGCCTCGTAGAACAGCTGCGAGAGCCGTGGGTTGGAACTGGCCAGGGCGATCATGGTGCGGTGCAGGCCCACCGATTCGGCGCTGTTGATCAACGCGTGGAAACCCAGCCCGATCCTCATCAGCTGCGCCTCGATGGGCGCGCCCTCGGTCAGTTCGAAGAGCAGTTCGGGCAGTTGCTCTTCGCACTTGGCCTTCACCGCGGCGGCGAACAGCGTCTCCTTGTCGTTGAAGTGGCTGTACACCGTGAGCTTGGAAACTCCGGCATGGGCGGCGATGGCGTCCATGCTGCTGCCGTCGTAGCCCTGCCTCAGGAACAGGCATTTCGCCGCCTCGAGAATGGCCTTGCGTTTGGCGGGGTCCTTGGGCCGGCCGGGGCCGTTACCGGGAAAAGATTTGTCTGACATTCTCGCCGTTTAAATACTGGACTGGTGAGTTTTCTATTTTTACTATACCCGCCAGTATAAGAATTCCAAAACGCCGTCTGCGAAGGGCCACCGAACATGTCACCCCGTTTCCTCGCTCCGCTTTCCGTCCTGTCCCTCGCGCTGGCACTTGGCGCTTGCGAAAAACCCCAGGCGCCCCCGGCTCCGCCGCGCCCCGCGATGGTGGTGCAGCCGCAGCCGGCGGGTGCCGCCTCGGAGAGCTTTCCGGGCGAGGTACGTGCGCGCTACGAGCCGGAACTGGCGTTCCGCATCGGCGGCAAGGTGACCCAGCGCCTGGTGGAAGTGGGCGAGCGGGTCAAGAAGGACCAGCCGCTGGCCGAGCTGGACCCGCAGGACGTGCGCCTGCAGCTGGACGCCAGCCGCGCGCAGGTCGCCGCCGCCGAGGCCAACCTGCAACTGGCCAAGGCCGAGCGCGAGCGTTACCAGCGCCTGCTCGACCGGCAGATGGTCAGCCGCTCGCAGTACGACAGCGCGCATAACGGCTTCCTTTCCGCCGAGGCCCGCCTGCGGCAGATTCGCGCCGAGTTCAACGTCGCCAACAACCAGGCCGGCTACGCGGTGCTGCGTGCGCCGCAGGACGGGGTGATCGCCAGCCGGCGCTTCGATGTCGGGCAGGTCGTTTCGGCCGGGCAGACGCTGTTCAGCCTGGCGGTGGATGGCGAGCGCGAGGTGGCGATCAACCTGCCCGAGCACGCCTTCGAGCGCTTCCGCATCGGCCAGCCGATCGAGGTGGAGCTGTGGTCGCAGCCCGGCCAGCGCTACCCGGCGCACATCCGCGAGCTGTCGCCGGCCGCCGACGCGCAGTCGCGCACCTTCCCGGCACGGGTCGCCTTCGACGTTGGCACGGTGCCCGCGGAGCTCGGCCAGAGCGCGCGGGTGTTCGCCAGCACCGGCGCCGCCCAGGCCCTGGCGGTGCCGCTGTCGGCATTGTCGGCGGAGAACGGCGCGCCCTTCGTGTGGCGAGTCGACCCGCAGACCGCCACGCTGAAACGCACGCCGGTGCGCATCGGCGCCTACGGCGAAACCCTGGTTCCGGTACTCGAGGGCCTCAAGGCCAGCGACTGGGTGGTGGCGGCCGGCGTGCAGGTGTTGCGCGAAGGCCAGCAGATCCGTCCGGTGGATCGCGACAACCGTGCGATCAAGCTGGCAGCCAAGGAGTAAGCGGCGATGGGCTTCAATCTTTCCGCCTGGGCGCTGAAAAACCGCCAGATCGTGCTCTACGTGATGTTGCTGATCGCCGTCGTTGGTGCGCTGTCCTACAGCAAGCTGGGGCAGAGCGAGGACCCGCCGTTCACCTTCAAGGCCATGGTCGTCCAGACCAACTGGCCGGGCGCCAGCGCCGAAGAGGTGTCGCGCCAGGTCACCGAGCGCATCGAGAAGAAGCTGATGGAGACCGGCGAGTACGAGCGTATCGTCTCGTTCTCGCGTCCGGGGCTTTCCCAAGTCACCTTCATGGCGCGCGACTCCATGCACTCGGTGGAAATTCCCGAGCTCTGGTACCAGATCCGCAAGAAGGTCAGCGAAATCCGGCATACCCTGCCGGCCGGCATCCAGGGGCCGTTCTTCAACGACGAATTCGGCACCACCTTCGGCAACATCTACGCGCTGACCGGCGGCGGCTACAGCTACGCCGTGCTCAAGGACTACGCCGACCGCATCCAGCTGCAGCTGCAGCGGGTCAAGGACGTCGGCAAGGTCGAACTGGTCGGCCTGCAGGACGAGAAGGTCTGGATCGAGCTTTCCAACGTCAAGCTGGCCACCCTCGGCCTGCCGATGAGTGCGGTGCAGCAGGCGCTCGAGGCGCAGAACGCGGTCGCCTCGGCGGGTTTCTTCGAGACCGCCAGCGACCGCGTGCAGCTCCGCGTCACCGGGCGCTTCGAGTCGGTGGAGGAGATCCGCGACTTCCCGATCCGCGTCAGCGACCGTAGCTTCCGCATCGGCGACGTCGCCGAGGTCAAGCGCGGCTTCAACGACCCGCCGGCGCCGCGCATGCGCTTCATGGGCGAGGACGCCCTCGGCCTGGCGGTGTCGATGAAACCCGGCGGCAACATCCTGGTGCTCGGCGAGGCGCTGGAACACGAGTTCGCGCGAATCCAGGAAACCCTGCCGGCCGGCATGCAGCTGCGCAAGGTGTCCGACCAGCCGGCGGCGGTGAAGACCGGCGTCGGCGAGTTCGTCCGCGTGCTCGCCGAGGCGCTGGGCATCGTCCTGCTGGTGAGTTTCTTCTCGCTGGGCATGCGCACCGGGCTGGTGGTGGCGCTGTCGATCCCGCTGGTGCTGGCGATGACCTTCGCCACCATGCGCTACTTCGATATCGGCCTGCACAAGATTTCCCTCGGCGCGCTGGTGCTGGCGCTGGGGCTGCTGGTGGACGACGCGATCATCGCGGTGGAGATGATGGCGATCAAGATGGAGCAGGGCTACGACCGGCTGAAGGCGGCCAGCTACGCCTGGACCAGCACCGCGTTTCCGATGCTCACCGGCACGCTGATCACCGCCGCCGGCTTCCTGCCGATCGCCACCGCGCAGTCCGGCACCGGCGAATACACCCGCTCGATCTTCCAGGTGGTGGCCATCGCGCTGGTGGTGTCGTGGTTCGCCGCGGTGGTCTTCGTTCCCTACCTGGGCGACCGCCTGCTGCCGGACCTGGCCAAGCGCCACGCGCAAAAGCACGGCGAGGGCGCCCACGATCCCTACTCGACGGCCTTCTACCTGCGCGTGCGGCGGCTGGTCGGCTGGTGCGTGCGCTACCGCAAGACGGTGATCGTGCTGACCCTGGCGGCCTTCGTCGGCGCGGTGGCCCTGTTCCGTTTCGTGCCGCAGCAGTTCTTCCCGGCGTCCGGCCGGCTCGAGCTGATGGTCGACTTCAAGCTTGCCGAGGGCGCCTCGCTGGTGGCGACCGAAGCCGAAGTGCGGCGACTGGAGAAGATGCTCGCCGAGCGTCCGGGCATCGACAACTTCGTCGCCTATGTCGGCACCGGTTCGCCGCGCTTCTACCTGCCGCTGGACCAGCAGTTGCCGGCCACCAGCTTCGCCCAGTTCGTGGTCCTGGCGAAGTCCATCGAGGAGCGCGAGGCGCTGCGCGTCTGGCTGATCCAGACCCTCAACGAGCAGTTCCCGAGCCTGCGCACCCGCGTGTCGCGCCTGGAGAACGGCCCGCCGGTGGGCTATCCGATCCAGTTCCGCGTGTCCGGCGAGCACATCGACGAGGTCCGCGGCCTGGCGCGCCAGGTCGCCGACAAGGTGCGCGAGAACCCGCACGTCTCCAACGTGCACCTGGACTGGCAGGAGCCGAGCAAGGTCGTCTACCTGAATGTCGACCAGGAGCGCGCGCGGGCGCTGGGCGTGACCACCGCCGACCTGTCGAGCTTCCTGCAAAGCGCGGTGTCGGGCTCCAGCGTGAGTCAGTACCGCGAGGACAACGAGCTGATCGAAATCCTTCTGCGCGGCACCCCGCGCGAGCGCCAGGACCTCGCCCTGCTGCCGAGCCTGGCGGTGCCCACCAGCAACGGGCGCAGCGTGGCGCTGTCGCAGGTGGCGACCCTGGAGTATGGCTTCGAGGAAGGCATCATCTGGCACCGCGACCGCCTGCCCACGGTCACCGTGCGCGCCGACATCTACGGCACCGAGCAACCGGCGACCTTGGTCAAGCAGATCGAGCCGACCCTGCAACCGATCCGCGAGCAGTTGCCCGATGGCTACCTGCTGCAGGTCGGCGGCACCGTTGAGGATTCGGCCAAGGGGCAGAATTCGGTGAACGCCGGCGTGCCGCTGTTCATCGTGGTGGTGCTGAGCCTGCTGATGCTGCAGCTGAAGAGCTTCTCGCGCACGCTGATGGTGTTCCTCACCGCGCCGCTGGGGCTGATCGGCGTGACGCTGTTCCTGCTGCTGTTCAATCAGCCGTTCGGCTTCGTGGCGATGCTCGGCACCATCGCGCTGTCGGGCATGATCATGCGCAACTCGGTGATCCTGGTGGACCAGATCGAACAGGACATCGCCGCCGGGCAGCGCCGCTGGGACGCGATCATCGACGCGACGGTACGGCGTTTCCGGCCGATCGTGTTGACCGCCCTGGCGGCTGTGCTGGCGATGATTCCGCTGTCGCGCAGCGTATTCTTCGGGCCGATGGCGGTGGCGATTATGGGCGGGTTGATCGTGGCGACGGCGCTGACGCTGCTGTTCCTGCCGGCGCTTTATGCGGCCTGGTTCAGGGTGAAGGAGGAGCGGTAGGGCGCGTAGGGTGGGTCACGCTTCACCGATCCACTGGCGGTGTAACGGTGGATGAAAAGAGCGTCATCCACCCTACATGTCCGAGGGTTTACATCACTCCGGCGCGGCTACACGGGTCAGGCCGACGGCCGAGGTCCTAGACCACCACCCGCTCACACAGCCTGACCAACGCCTCCACCCACCGCTGATGGCTGTTCACGCAGGGCACCAGCTTCAGCTCGCCGCCGCCGGCCTCGGCGAACTGTTCCTGGCCGCGCTGGCCGATCTCCTCGAGGGTTTCGATGCAGTCGGCGACGAATGCCGGGCACATCACCAGCAGCTTGCCGACGCCCTGCGCGCCGAGTTCGCCGAGGCGGGTTTCGGTGTAGGGCTCGATCCATTTGTCCCGGCCCAGGCGCGACTGGAAGGACACCGACCACTGGTCCGGGCGCAAGCCGAGGCGTTCGGCGAAGGCTTCGGCGGTGCGCTGGCACTGGCTGCGGTAGCAGACCGCGAGCACTTCGTCGCTGACACCCTTGCTGTCCGGTGCGCGCAGGTCGTGCTTGGGCTGTTTCACCAGCTTGCGGATGTGCCGCTCGGGCAGCCCGTGGAAGCTCAGCAGCAGGTGATCGAAGCCTTCGTCCAGGTAGGGCCTGGCGCTCTCCACCAGCGCATCGAGGTATTCCGGCTCGGCGAAGAAGGGTTGCAGCACGCCCATGCGGATATCGAGCCCGTGCTGCGCTATGACTCGCTTCGCCTCCTCAATCACCGTGGTGGTGGTGCTCTGGGCGAACTGCGGGTAGAGCGGCGCCAGCGTCACCTTGCGCACGCCCTGGGTGGCCAGCTCGCGCAGGGTGTTTTCCAGCGACGGCTCGCCGTAGCGCATCGCCAGCGCCACCGGGCCGTGCGGCCAGTGCGGGCGCACGGCTTCCTGCAACTGGCGACTGAGCACGATCAGTGGCGAACCCTCGTCCCACCAGATCGAGGCATAGGCGTGCGCCGACTGCTCCGGGCGGCGGATCAGGATCAGCGAGACCAGCAGCCGGCGCAGCGGCCACGGCAGGTCGACCACGTAAGGGTCCATGAGGAACTGGTTGAGGTAGCGGCGCACGTCGTCCACCGAGGTGGAGGCGGGCGAACCCAGGTTGACCAGCAGCAGGGCGTGATCGGTCATGCGTGATCCTTAGGCGTGGCGTCGTGCGTCGATTATACGAAGCGACCGGCGCGCCGCACCGCTAGAGAAAATTCATCGGGGCGATCGAGACTGCGGGACAGGGCCGCAGGCAGGTCGCGGGTCGGTATTTCCCCCGGTCGCGCGAATGGACGCGTGACGTGTTCCCGGGTTGGCTCTAGGCTGAACTGTGTCGCGAAGACGTGTCCAAACTGTACAGCGCAAGAAATTGTACAGGAGCCAGCCTGCAGTCGAAGGCTCACGAGGTAATTCATGACTACTCCCATCGCCATCATCGGCACCGGCCTCGCCGGTCTTTCCGCGGCCCATGCGCTGCTGGACGCCGGCCAAGAGATTCGTTTGTTCGACAAGAGCCGCGGCAGCGGCGGCCGCATGGCCAGCAAGCGCAGCGAGGCGGGCGCGCTGGATATGGGCGCGCAGTACTTCACCGCGCGTGACCGGCGCTTCGCCGAGGTGGTGCAGCAATGGTGCCAGCGCGGCTGGGTCGCCGAATGGTCGCCGAGCCTCTATCAGTTCCAGAACGGTCAACTGAGCGCCTCGCCGGACGAGCAGGTTCGCTTCGTCGGAACGCCGCGCATGAGTTCGATCACCCGCGCCCTGCTCAGTGCGCTGCCGGTGGAGTTCAACTGCCGCATCGTCGACGTCTTCCGCGGCGAGGAGAACTGGACCCTGCAAGACACCGAAGGCCGCAGCCACGGGCCGTTCAGCTCGGTGATCATCGCCACCCCGGCGCCGCAGGCGACGGCCCTGCTGGCGGCCGCGCCGAAGCTGGCCGGGGCC